>DATGVQ010000230.1:0-36040 GCA_035300145.1 Acidiferrobacterales bacterium
CCGGTGGACCTTCCTCCCGCCGAGCGGGCCGGCCACGGAAGGCCGGCCCCGGCTTTCAAGCGCAGCAGGAAAGCGCAGCGCAGAAAGTGCTGCCATTTTTTCAATCATGCAAGTGATTGAAAAAATGAAGAAAAACGAAAACCACGCTTTTCGTTTTTCGTCTCTAAAAAAGTCATGGATGACTTTTTCAGAGCTTCCTTAAGATGGGAACGACTCTATATAATCCCGGGGAACGTCGACCCGGGCCTGCTTATCCAAAATATCAAGCAGCACCAACACCCGGTCTTTGCCGGATTTAGCGAGAAAAATGCCGGCGTACCCTTGCATTACGCCTTCCGCAATGCGCACCCGATCCCCGGGCCGGTAGTCCGGCGCCGGTAACTCCTGCACTCCGTCCGGATCGTCGCGTGATTCCAGCAAGCGAATTAAATCATTCGGAACAACCGCGGCTTGTGTTCCGAAACGCACTAAAGAAGATACACCCAACGTCGAGCGGATCGGCGCCCAGTTATCGGTTTGCGCGCTCAATTGAATAAACACGTAACGCGGAAACAACGGCTCAATCACAGCGATACGCCGGTCGCGGCGCCGCCGGAATTGGCGTACCAGCGGCAAGTAAGCGGCAAAACTTTGGCGTTCAAGATTAAGCTTAGCCACTCGTTCCTGGCGCGGCTTGCAGTACACCAGATACCAAGCCTTTTCATGAACCGGATCGATTGAAGTCATAATACTCTTGCTATTTCTTAAGCAGGCTGTCGACGTAACGGCCCACGCCCTGTTCGACGGTTAAAAATTCCTTTTTATAACCGGCGCGGCGCAATGCGCCGACGTCCGCTTGGGTAAAGCTTTGATACTTGCCCACCAATCCCGGCGGGAACTCGATATATTCAAGTATACCCTGCGCCTGCATTTGTTTCAGATCCAGCGGCGATTCATTTCGTGCGCGGCGCAGACAGTTCACCACCGCCACCGCGACATCATTAAAAGTCTGGCTGCGCCCGGTGCCGACATTGAAGATGCCGCTTTTATCAGCATTATCGAAAAAGAATAGATTCACCGCGACGACATCTTCCACCGAAATAAAATCGCGCCGCTGTTCACCCTCAGGATAACCGCCACTGCCCTGAAATAAACGCACCTGGCCGCCGTCCCGATATTGATTAAAAAGATGAAACGCCACTGACGCCATGCGCGCCTTATGCTGTTCGCGTTCTCCATACACATTGAAATAGCGAAATCCAGCTATCTGTGCGGTCTTATGCGGCAAAATACGGCGCACGTATTGATCAAATAGAAATTTGGAATAGCCGTATACATTCAACGGCGCTTCGCACTCACGCGCCTCGCGAAACACTTGACCGCTGCCGTAAACAGCTCCAGAAGAGGCGTATAGCAAAGGAATCTTTTCCCGCTGGCAAAAATGCAAAAGCGATTTTGAATATTCGTAATTATTTTGCATCATATACGCGCCATTGTGTTCCATGGTATCGGAACAGGCGCCTTCGTGGAAAACGGCGGTGACCGTGCGCGCAAAATCGCCGGCCGTTATTTGTTCCAGAAATTTGTGCTTATCCAAATAGTCGACAATCTCGCAGTCGGCGATATTGCGGAATTTCTCCGCCCGCTCCAGATTATCAACCACCATGACGTCGTTAATGCCTCGATGGTTTAAGGCCTTAACAATATTTGCGCCGATAAAACCGGCGCCGCCGGTAACGATGATCATGATCCTTGCACCAGATCCCCGCCCTGATGGGCCAACTCCTGCTCGATCTCGGCGCGGCTGATGGCGACCGCGCCAAGCTTGCCGACGCCGATACCGGCGGCGATATTGGCGAGCTGCACGGCTTCCGCGAGCTCACCCTTCGCCGCAAACGCGGCGCCGATCATCGCAGCGACAATATCGCCGGCGCCCGTGACATCATAAACTTCGCGCGCGCGCGCGGGGACATGCAATGCGCGCCCATTGCGCTCAAACAGGCTCATCCCCTCTTCGCTGCGCGTGACTAGCACGCCATCCAGATCGAGCGCGGCGATCATCGCCGCCGCCTTTCGCTGCAAGTCTTCATTATTGTAAAAACGTCCCGCGATCTGTTCGAATTCCTTGCGATTAGGAGTAATCAGGTTGGCGCCCTGGTAGGCGCTGTAGTCATCGCCTTTCGGATCCACCACTACCGGGATGCGCGCCGCGCGGGCAGCGCGGATAATTTGGTGGACATGGCCCAAACCGCCTTTACCATAATCGGAAACAATCACGACTTCAAATTGAGGCAACAACGCCAGATATGTTTCCAAAAGATGGGTGCAGGTATCTTTGCTGACATGGGTTTCAAAATCGATGCGGATCAATTGCTGGTTGCGTGAAATCACGCGCAGCTTGACGGTGGTATTCACCAGCTTATCCCGTTGCAGACTGCACTCGATGCCGGCGGCATTTACCAGACGCTGCAAGATATCGGCCGCGTTATCATCACCGCTTACCGATAACAGAGCGCAGCGCGCGCCGAGCGCCGCCACGTTGCACGCTACATTCGCCGCGCCGCCGGGGCGCTCCTCCGATTTCGCTACCGCGACCACCGGCACCGGCGCTTCCGGAGAGATCCGTTCGACGCCGCCGTACCAATAACGGTCAAGCATAGCGTCGCCGACAACAAGTACCTTCGCCCGGCTGATTTTATCCAGCAATGAAGTAATCATGTTTTATATCGTTTAATGCAAAAAAATTCTTCCTCCCGTTTTCGCAAGTCTACCAAAAAAAGAAAAAGCGCACACCGCGCTTTGCAAACCATCCATCAGCTAATGCTAATCTGTTTATTAATTTCTTCTAACACGGCACCAGGATCGGCGGCTTGCGTGACCGGCCTGCCAATCACGAGATAATCGGCCCCCTGCTTTACCGCCTCCCGGGGTGAGAGTACGCGATTTTGATCATCAGGCGCTGAACCCGCAAGACGAATGCCGGGCGTAACCAAAACATAGTTTTGACCAAACTTTTGCCGGAGACTATTGGCTTCCTGCGCCGAGCACACCACCCCATCCAAGCCGGCACGATAGGCGAGTTGCGCAAGATTAATGACGTTTTGTTCCACCGTTCCCGGTAACCCAAGCTGCTCGATGTCCGATTGTCCATGGCTGGTTAGAATAGTTACTCCCAGCAACAATGGCCGCGCCGCGAAGCCCGCAATCGCCTCTCGCGCCGCCGCCAGCATCGCACCGCCGCCCAGCGCATGCACATTCAGCATCCACACCCCGCGCTCTGCCGCCCGCTGGCAGGCGCGTGCTACGGTATTTGGAATGTCGTGGAATTTCAGGTCCAGAAATACATCGAAACCCGGTTTTGTCAGCTGCTCGATGATGTGTGGGCCGGCCGCGGTGTATAACTCTAAACCAACCTTGACCCGGCATTGTTTCGGTGAGACGCGTTTCAGAAACGCCAACGCCTGTCCCGCCGAAGGATAGTCCAGCGCGACGATGATACGCCGGCCGGTATCGGTCTTTGCCATATCAGTCAGCGACTTCCCCGACAGTGGGTTTGATGGTATTCCAACGGTTGCACCCGGGACATTGCCAGTACAAGGATTTGCCCTTGAACCCGCATACCTGGCACACGTAACCATATTGCTGATCCAGTATTCGCTCAATAATCCCCTGTAACAACTGCAACTGCTCCTTAACGGATTCTCCGGCGTGGACTAAATGCAACTGGATCAGCCGATGCAGCCCCTGTACGGAAGGCTGGCGACGCAGCCATTTCGCGACAAAATCTTCCGCCGCTTTCTTCCCGTCGCGGCTTTCGATCACATCCGCAAGCGCCAGCATCAACATTACGCCGCCCTGACGCTGCAAGGCATCCTCAAAAAATTGATACATACCGGCATCGTCATTTAACTGCCTGAAGCTGGAACTCAAGCGACCGGCGACTTCTCCCAGATAGAGGGGATCCTGCTCTTCGATCCGCTTCCAGGCTTTAATGGCGTCCTTATGCCTTCCCTCCTCCGCCTCGATATCTCCCAATAATATACTCGCATGCGCACAATTAGGGTCGCTCGACAGGGCTTTTTTTATAAACTCACGCGACTGCGACAAATTTTTCGCGGCGAACGCCTCTTCCGCCAGCTCGCAATAGTATTGCGCGATGACGTCATTAAAATTCTTGCCCGCCACGCGCGCCAATTTGCGGCAGGTTAAAATAGCGTTATGCCATTCTTTCTCCTGCTGATAAATGTGGCGCAAAAACCGCAATGCCTGCTCATTATGCAGGCGGATTTCGGCCAACTCTAAAAACAGGTTTTCCGCGCGATCGAACAGGCCGGCCTTTAAATAATCCTGGCCCAGCTCCAACAAGGCCTGCGAGCGCTGATTTTTATCGAGCGTGGGCCGTGCAATCAGGTTCTGATGGATGCGGATGGCGCGCTCGACTTCACCGCGCCGGCGAAACAAATTGCCGAGCGCCAAATGCGTCTCGACGGTTTCAGAATTGACTTCCAGCGCCTGGATAAAAACCTCGATGGCTTTATCCGGCTGCTCATTGAGTAAGAAATTAAGTCCCTTGAAATAGGCCGACGGCAGATCGCGCGCCGCGGCATGGCGTTTCTGATCGAATCTTGCCACCAACCATCCGGAACCGGCCGCCAAAGGCAATAACAGCCACAACAAGTCATAGGTATTAAAGGACATCTTTTATCGGCAACGAACGCAGATTGATCAACTCCTGCTCAATCTTGCGTATTTCGCGGCGCGCCTGCGTCAACTGATGCTGCATGCGTATCACCATACTGAGGCTGGCCAGAAAACCAAAGACCGCACCCAAAGAAAAAACCGTGAGCAGCATTAACGACAGCGGGCTCGCCCAGTGCAAACCGAAATAATAAGTAAGGTCCACGATTTGCGCATTCTTCACGGCAAAGCTAAGACCAAAGAACAATACGACGACCGCCAATAAAACATACAAAATCCGCTTCATATTTCCTTCTCCTTCCAACCCAGGCCCGAATAAAAATTCTGCATATGGTATCTGTTTTCTTGTCCTCAATCCTCCCCCCGAAGGATGCGGGTCGGGGTAGACGCGGAGAGCATAAAAAACGGCATTTGGAGAACCCGCATGCCGTTATTGTCTTGATCTTGAACAAAGCTACGAGGCTATAAATCGACACGCTCCCTTAATTCTTTACCGGGCTTAAAATGGGGCACGCGTTTATCCGGCACCTTGACCGAATCGCCGGTCTTGGGATTTCTGCCGATGCGTGGAGGGCGATGGTGCAACGAAAAACTGCCGAATCCTCGCACCTCAATACGCTCACCGCGGCTCAAGGCGGATGACATTTGTTCGAGCAACTCCTTAACGGCAAGCTCAACGTCTTTATATTCCAATTGCGGCTGCTTCGCTGCCAGTAATGCAATGAGCTCCGACTTGGTCATTTTCCCCTTACCTAAATGTTACCAATGACACAACTGTTCAATTTTTATTTATTGATCAGTTTTTCTTTCAATTTATCGCCAAGGGAAGAGGTGGCGCCACTGGATTTGCGCGTGTACTCCTGCACCGCTTCATTCTCTTTCTCCAGATCTTTGGCCTTAACCGATAAAGTAATCTTACGATTCTTGCGGTCTATCGTAGTAATCTTCGCTTCAACCTCGTTCCCTTCTTTAAGCAGGGTACGCGCATCTTCCACCCGTTCGCGCGAGAGCTCCGATGCGCGCAAATAACCATCGACCTCCGCAGATAATTTTACCGTCGCTCCCTTCGCATCGATACTCGTTACCGTACCCTTAACAATACTGCCTTTGCCGTGTTCACCGACGTAATTGGTAAACGGATCGCCTTCCCGTTGTTTGATGCCGAGCGAAATACGCTCACGCTCAGGATCTACCGCCAGCACCACCGCCTCTACTTCATCTCCCTTCTTGAAGTCGCGCACGGCTTCTTCACCGGGCCGGCTCCACGATAAATCGGTTAAGTGGATCAAGCCATCGATACCGCCTTCAAGACCGACAAATATGCCGAAATCGGTGATGGACTTGATCTGGCCGCGCACCTTATCGCCTTTATTGTGGGTGGTGGCGAATTCCTCCCAGGGATTGGGATGGCATTGTTTGATGCCGAGCGAAATGCGCCGGCGTTCTTCATCGATATCGAGGATCATGGCCTCGACTTCATCACCTAACTGCACGACTTTGGTGGGATGGATATTCTTATTGGTCCAGTCCATCTCCGAAACATGCACCAGACCCTCGACGCCCTCTTCAATCTCAATAAAGGCGCCGTAATCGGTCAAATTGGTGACCTTGCCGAAGATGCGCGTTCCCTCCGGGTAACGCCGCGCCAGATCCACCCACGGATCGTCTCCCAACTGTTTTAGCCCTAACGAGACGCGATTGCGCTCGCGGTCGAAACGCAATACCTTGGCCTCAACTTCATCGCCTATGTTCAGTATCTCGGACGGATGCTTGACCCGCTTCCAGGCAAGGTCGGTGATGTGCAGTAAACCATCGACACCGCCTAAATCCACAAACGCGCCGTAATCGGTTAAATTCTTCACCACTCCCTTCACAATTTGGCCTTCTTCTAAATTGGCCAGCAAGTTGTCGCGTTCCGCCGAAATCTCGGTTTCCACCACCGCGCGGCGCGATACCACCACATTATTGCGTTTGCGGTCGAGCTTAATGACCTTGAACTCCAATTCTTTGCCTTCTAAATAACTCGGGTCTCTCACCGGGCGCACATCCACCAGCGAGCCGGGTAAAAATGCGCGGATGGCGTCGATCGCAATGGTAAACCCGCCCTTGACCTTGCCGGTCATTACGCCGGTGACTACGGATTGGTTCTCATAGGCCTTTTCCAATACATCCCAGGCCTTCACACGGCACGCCTTTTCGCGCGAAAGACGGGTTTGCCCAGAGCCATCCTCCACATATTCGACGACGACCTCGACCTTATCGCCGACCTTAATATTTAGCTCACCATTGGGATTTCTAAATTGCTCGGCGGGAATGACGCCCTCGGATTTGAGGCCGGCATTAACGATAACGACTTCATTGTCTACGTGCACCACTTCGCCGGTAATTAAGCTGCCGGCATGCATCTGAACCCGGTTTAGACTTTCTTCAAACAGTTGCGCAAAGCTTTCGCTCATGTGTATGGTTAATCCTATCTTTAAACAGCCGCCCACCGTGCTGTTATCCGCAAACACTGCGGTTGTGCCAAGTGAATAAAGTGAGATTAGTGATACAAAGCCGCTATTTCAAGCTTTCCGGCAGGCACCCATAAATACGCTCAACCACCTCAGCAATACTTATCACCGATGTATCTAAATGATAAGCTCCGTCCGCGGGTCTTAGCGGCGCGGCGGCTCGCCCGACATCGCGCGCATCGCGTTCACGAATCTCTCCTAAAAGACGCGGAAGGTTAACATCGAAACCCTTTTCCTTCAACTGTTTATGGCGTCTGGCGGCGCGCACCTCCGGGCTTGCGGTTAAAAATACTTTGAATAAGGCATCCGGAAACACGATTGTGCCCATATCGCGCCCATCCGCCACTAAACCGGGGGGCTGGCGTAAATTGCGCTGTTTTTGCAATAGCGCCTGCCGAACCGGCGCGAGCGCCGCCACTTGTGACGCTAAACGGCTGCATTCCTGGCTACGGATGGCGTCGCTGACATCTTCATTCCCGAGTAAAATTCGCCCCGCCGGCAGAAACTTTATATCCAAAGTGGCGGCAATTTTAGCCAAAGCGACAGCATCTTCCACCGGGACAGCGGCACGGGCGGCCACCAGCGCGACCACGCGATAAAGCGAACCGCTATCCAGATAATGCCACCCCAGTTTGGTTGCCAGCCGCTGGCTAACCGCCCCCTTGCCGGAACCGCTCGGGCCGTCGATGGTCACTACCGGCGGCGGTTTGGGGTTCATTCAACAGACTCGATAATCGACAAACCGGCGCGTGCCGCGAGCGAAACAAAACCCGGGAAGGAGGTATCGACATTTTTGCAATCTCGGATGGCAATAGGACCGGCGGCACACAAACCGGCGATGGCGAACGCCATGGCGACACGGTGATCGCCCTGGCTATCGACCACCCCGCCGCGCAATAATCCGCCCTCAATCACAATGCCATCGGGCAATTCCTCCACGGTGATACCGAGTGTTCGCAGACCTTGCGCCATCACCGCAATCCGGTCGCTTTCTTTCACGCGCAGCTCGGTTGCGCCGGTTAATATCGTTTTGCCGGAAGCGGCGGCGGCGGCAACGAAAAGCGCGGGGAATTCATCAATCGCTAACGGCACCTTGTCCGGCGGGATAACAATACCGTGCAGGTTACCGCCGGCAACCCGGATATCCGCCACCGGTTCGCCGCCGATTTCGCGCACATTTTCCATGGCCAGCGCCGCGCCCATTTGTTGCAGAATATTAATGACGCCGATACGGGTGGGATTAATCCCGACGTGTTCCAGTACTATCTCCGAATCCGGGACCATGGCCGCACCCACTATAAAAAATGCCGCGGAAGAAATATCGGCAGGAATCTGTATGGAACAGGCGCGCAGGGCGTTCCCGCCAACAAGCCGAACACGGGAACCCTCGCTCTCGACCGGATAGCCAAAGCCGCGCAGCATACGTTCGGTATGATCGCGCGTCGGCGTAGGCTCAGTGACCGTGGTCGTCCCGTTCGCATATAAGCCGGCGAGTAAGATCGCGGATTTCACCTGCGCACTGGCAACCGGTAGGGCGTAGTCAATGCCGTGTAACGCTTGCCCGCCCCGGATCTTAAGCGGCGGCAGTCCCGCGGCAGTCTCCACGCGCGCGCCCATCGCATTTAACGGCGCCGCCACCCGCGCCATCGGGCGCTTAAGCAAAGACTGATCGCCGCTCAATTCAGAATCAAAGTCTTGGCCCGCCAGTATCCCCGCCATTAAACGCATGGCGGTGCCGGAATTACCCATATCCAATATTGCCGGTGGGCGGCTTAAACCGTGCAACCCCGCGCCATGAATCAACAAATGGCGCTGCTGCGATCCGGCGGCAGACCATTTCATCGGAACGCCCATGACGCGAAACGCGCCGATGGTAGCGAGCACATCGTCAGCTTCCAACAAACCACTGATTTCGGTAACGCCCGCCGCCAGCGCCCCCAACATCACACTGCGGTGGGAAATGGATTTATCACCCGGGACCCGCATCGAACCGCGCAACCGGCCGCCGGGCTGCACCCTGAAGTTAATCAATCTCACCGTCATCCCGGTCCAGCCCCACGCTGGTATCGCGCGCCTGCTTTGCGCGCATGAAAGTCGCAAGCAAGGTCTCGCCATCACCCATTTCGATCGCCCTCATTAAAGTGTCCAAGTTATTTTTGTAATGGCTTAAAGCGGTCATGAGAGCGGTGCGGTTGGCGAGACAAATATCGCGCCATATCACTGGGTCGCTGGACGCGATGCGGCTAAAATCACGAAAACCGCCGGCGGTAAAGCCAAACAACGAGCCGTCAGCGCGTAAACGGACGAGCATATCCATCAAGGCATACGCTAGTACATGCGGCAAATGACTGGTAGCGGCTAAGATAGCGTCATGCTCGGCGGCGGACATCAGTTTCACTTCGGCCCCGACCGCCTGCCACATTGCACGCACTTGCTCCACCGCCATTGCGCGCGTCTCGTTTACCGGCGTGAGAATTACGCGCCGGCCGCGGAATAAATCAGCCACCGACGCCAATACCCCCGATTTCTCCGCGCCGGCAAGAGGGTGGCCGGGAACGTAGGCGGAAAAATTTTGCCCTAATGCGGTTTGCGCCGCTGTTACCACACTGCCTTTCACACTGCCGACGTCGGTCAGTATGGCGTTTGCGCTTAAAGCCGGGGCAATTTGTTTAAAGATCGCCGCCAACTCGCCGACCGGCGTTGCCACCACAATCATGTCGGCGTCACGCGTCGCTTGCGGTAACGACATCTCCATCTTGTCGATCACGCCCAAATCAATGGCTTGCTGCAAATGATCGCGATGGCGTCCAACGCCGATGACTTCCCGCACCTCCCCCGCTTGTTTCAGGGCACGCGCCAGCGACCCGCCGATCAACCCGACACCGATAATGACTAGTTTTTTTATCATAATTTTCTGAACTATCGCGTGCCGCAGAGGCGGAGGCGCGCGGAAAAAAATGGATGAACTTCCGCTTCTGTCGCTAAGTTTATTTTAGAATTTTGCCTAGCGCCGCAAGAAAACGCCGGTTCTCTTCCGGCACGCCGATGGTCACGCGCACATGCCGGGGCATGCTATAGCTGGCCAGAGGCCGCACGATTACGCCCTCACGCAATAACGCCTCGTAAACCTGAGCGCCGGGACGGTCCAAACCCACGCTGATGAAATTAGCCGCCGATGGAATAAAGACTAAACCCAGGCGCGCGCATCCTTCCATTAACTGACGCATGCCGTCGCTATTCACTTCACGGCTGCGATAAAAATGCGCGGTATCTTGCAACGCGGCAATAGCCGCAAGCTGCGCCAGGCTGTTGACATTGAACGGCTGGCGCGTACGGTTAAATAAATCGGCGATTTCAGGGCTGGAAATGCCATAACCGACGCGCAATCCGGCCAGCCCGTATATTTTAGAAAAAGTACGCGTCACCACCAGATTGGGATATTTAGGCAGTAATGTTAGCCCGTCGGGATAACCGGGCTCGGTAACATATTCGAAATAGGCCTCATCCAGCAGCACAATCGTTTGTGCCGGCACCGCGGCCAGAAACTCCTCTAATACCTGCTCATTAAACCAGGTGCCGGTAGGGTTGTTGGGATTGGCGAGAAAAATCAGCTTGATATTCGGCGACAAGGCCTTGCGCATCGCCGCCAAATCATGTCCCCAATCGCGCACGGGCACGATCACCGCCGTGCCGCCGACCGCTTGGGTTGCAATCGGATAGATTGCAAACCCATATTCGGAAAACAACACCTTTTCACCGGGGGCAACGAAGATGCGCGCCGCCAATTCCAGAATATCGTTGGAACCATTCCCTAGGGTTATCTGTGCCGGCAAGACGCCCAATTTCTGCGCCAGCGCATTTTTCAACAAAATTCCGCTGCCGTCCGGATAACGCGCAAGATCGCCCAAAGCGTTTTGCACGGCCGCCAAGGCGAGGGGGCTGGGACCGAGCGGATTTTCGTTCGAGGCAAGCTTGATCGCATTACGGATGCCGTACTCACGCTCCAGCTCTTCGAGCGGTTTGCCCGGCTGATAAGGTTGCAGGCCGCGTATGCCCGGCACCGCAAGTTCGCGCACATCGAATGTCGGTTTCATAACACCGCCCTGGGATAAGAACCGAGTAACTTCAGAAACGCCGCTTCTTGCGCAAGCTCAGCCAGCGCCTCGCGGATATTTTCTTGCTGCGCATGCCCTTCTATATCGAGAAAAAAAACATATTCCCATAAGCCCTGACGCGCGGGGCGCGATTCAATGCGCGTCATGCTGATCGAGCGCCGGGCGAGAGGGGCGAGTAACTTATATAAAGCCCCGGGGCGATTGGTGGCGGATAACAACAGACTGGTTTTGTCGTCGCCGCTGGGCACGGTCTCGAGTTCACCGATCACCAAAAAGCGCGTGGTGTTATTCGGCTCGTCTTCGATATTCTCCGCGAGCACATTAAGCCCATAAATCTCCGCCGCGGTTTCGCCGGCAATCGCAGCGGTGTGTTTGTCCGCCACTAAGCGCGCCGCCTCGGCATTACTATTAACCGCGACACATTTCACGCGCGGCAAATTGCCATTCAACCATTCCCGGCACTGGGCCAGAGATTGTTGATGCGATAAAACTTTCTTAAGATTGCGCGCGCTTTTGCCCTTGCCGAGCAGATGATGATGAATACGCAATTCCACCTCCCCGCAAATACGCAACGGTGAACGCATAAACATATCCAGGGTGCGGCTGACCGCGCCCTCGGTGGAATTTTCAATCGGCACGACACCGAAATGGGCGTTGCCGGATTCCACTTCACGAAACACTTCATCGATGGTAACGAGCGGCAAGGCGGAAATGGCGTGTCCGAAATGTTTTAACCCGGCGGTCTGGGAATAAGTGCCCTCAGGGCCGAGAAATGCAATCTTGAGCGGCGACTCCAGCGCCAAGCAAGCCGACATGATTTCCCGGAATAAACGCGCCATTTTTTCGTTGGAAAGCGGTCCAGCATTGCGTTTCAGCACCCGGCGCAGAATTTCCGCTTCACGCTCCGGCCGATAAAAGCTGTTGCTCCTTCTCGTTTGGTAGATTTTCTCCTGCCCGAGCGCGCGCTTCGTCTCCACGTTTTGTTTAGCAGTGGCGATTGCTTGCGCATGGCGCGCGCGCTGATTGACCAGATCCTGAATCTGCTTGTCCAGTTCGTCAATTTGCTCACGTAACTGCCGTACTCGTTGCTCGCCTGGACCCGGATTTTTGTTATCGCTCACGGCCGCATCAGCCCCGCAGGTTGGAAACACCGGTCATCAAATGATGCGCGCGGACATCACGCCCTTGATCGCGGCGATCCGGCTGCGCACTTGCTCGGGCAGCGGACTATCGAGATCGACTATAGTATAAGCCAGCTCACCGCGCGATTTATTGACCATATCGTGGATATTCAAACCTGCCTCCGCCATCGCCGTCGAAATCTGACCTAACATATTCGGCACATTGGCATTGGCAACCGCCAAACGATAATTGGACTCGCGCGGCACAACCACTTCCGGAAAGTTCACCGCATTGCGGATATTGCCGTTCTCCAGAAAGTCGCGCACCTGCTCCGCCACCATCACCGCGCAGTTTTCCTCCGCCTCTTTGGTCGAGGCGCCGAGATGCGGCAGCGTAATCACGCGTTCATGGTTTTTCAGTAAATTAGTGGGGAAGTCGCACACATAAGCATAGACCTTGCCCGCTTTAATCGCGGCGCCGACCGCTTCATCATTGACAATCCCTTCGCGCGCGAAGTTTAAAATCGTGACGCCGTCGCGCATTTGCTTCAAGCGCTCGGCGTTAATCATATTGCGTGTGCTGTCCATCAGCGGCACGTGGAAGCTCACGAAATCGACGTTGCGCAACAACTCGTCGACGCTGGCGGCCTTTTTAACGTCGGATGAAAGCTGCCATGCGCCTTCCACGGTCAAGCCCGGATCGAATCCGACCACCTTCATGCCGAGCGCGATGCCGATATTGGCCACGCTGCGGCCGACGGCGCCGAGGCCGATGACGCCCAAGGTGCGCCCCGGCAACTCAAAGCCGGCATAGTCCTTTTTGCCCGCCTCCACCGCCTTGCTGATTTCGGCGTCGCTGCCGCTAAGGTGGCGCGCAAAGTCCCACGCCTGGCAGATATGCCGGCTGGCCAATAGCAACCCGGCCGCCACCAGCTCCTTGACGGCATTGGCGTTGGCGCCGGGGGCATTGAACACGGGTATCCCCAGGGCGCTCATTTTGGCGACGGGAATATTGTTGACGCCGGCGCCGGCGCGCCCCACGGCCTTGAGGTTTTTTGGAATTTCCATCTCGTGCATATTAAATGAACGCAATAGGACCGCATCTGGATTCGTAATATCGGCCGCGACCTTGAACTTATCCTTCGGCAGTTTTTCCAGGCCCAACGGCGAAATACTATTGAGCATCAGTACATTAAACATGGTTAACCTTTTTTCTTTTGGAATTGCTGCATGAATTGAATTAAAGCGTCAACCCCGGCCTCAGGCATGGCATTGTAAAGGCTGGCGCGCATGCCGCCGACCGAGCGGTGACCTTTTAATTGCACCAAACCGGCGGCCTCCGCCTCTTTCAAAAAAGGCTCATCCAGCTTCGGATCCGCCAACGTAAACGGGATGTTCATCCACGAACGGCAAGCAGGATCAATCGGGCTGCGGTAAAAACCGCCGGAGGCGGCGATACCAGCATAGAGTTTATCGGCCTTGCGTTTGTTGACCGCCGCCATGGCTTTAAGACCGCCCTGGCGCTTGAGCCACGCAAAAGTTAAACCCGCCATATACCAGGCATACACCGGCGGCGTGTTGGACATGGAGTCACTGTCGGCATGCACTTTATAATCCAACATTTGCGGTGTACCTTCGATAGTTTGGCCGATAAGATCCTCGCGCACGATAACAATAGTCAGCCCCGCGGGGGCGATATTCTTCTGCGCGCCGGCATAAATCAAGGCGAAGCGCGATACATCGATGGGCCGCGACAAAATCGTTGAAGACATATCCGCCACCAACGGTATCTCGCCGGTTTCCGGCACCGCATGGAACTCCACGCCGCCGATGGTTTCATTCGGTGTGTAATGCACGTACGCGGCGTCCGGGTCGAGCTTCCAGGCAGTTTGCGGCGGAATGCCGGTGAATTTGCTCGCCTCGCCGCTGGCGGCAATGTTGACACTGCAAAAACGTTTGGCCTCGGCGATCGCTTTTTTCGACCATTCGCCGGTATAGATATAATCCGCTTTGGTTTTGCCACGCAGCAGGTTCATCGGCACCATGGCAAACTGCAAGGTCGCGCCGCCCTGCAAAAATAACACTTTATAATCAGCGGGAATCGCCAGCAGCTCACGCAGATCCGCTTCGGCCTTGGCCGCGATGCCGACGAACTCCTTACCGCGATGGCTCATCTCCATCACCGACATGCCGGAGCCGTGCCAATCAATCAATTCTTCGCGCGCCTGTTGCAACACCTCCAGCGGCAATACCGCCGGCCCCGGACTGAAATTGTATACTCTTGCCATTTAGGGTCTCACCATTAACGATTATGAAGATTCGTTGCCATCACCGCCATTCGCATCGGCACCCGCTAAGCCGTCGGATTCTTCCACCTTCTCTATGCCGACCAGTTTTTCATCGGCATCAAGGCCGATCAGGCGAACACCCTGGGTATTTCTGCCGACCACGGAGATCCCGCGCACCGGCGTGCGGATCAACGTGCCGCCGTTCGTAATCAGCATTGCTTGATCGTCTTCACCGGTTAATGTCGCCCCCACCACCCAGCCGTTACGCTCGCTCACCTGAATGGAAATCACGCCTTGCCCGCCGCGGTTGCGCTTTGGATAATCCGATAAAAGCGTGCGTTTGCCGTAACCGTTTTCGGTTGCAGTCAGGACCGTCGTAGTGCTGTCTTCCGGGTTCGCAATAATGAGCGAGATGGCGGTTTCATCTTTCCTTAACTTAATGCCGCGTACGCCGCGCGCATTACGCCCCATGGGACGCACATCTTGCTCGCTGAAGCGAACCACTTTGCCGCCGTTGCTGAACAGAAGAATATCCGCCTGGCCGGAGGTCAAACCCACGCCGATCAAACGGTTTCCATCGGCGAGATCAACCGCGATGATACCGTTCGCCCGCGGCCGCGAGAATTCGGTCAAGGCGGTTTTTTTCACGGTCCCGTGCGAGGTCGCCATAAATACCGTCTTGCCTTCTTCAAACGCGCGCACCGGCAAAATCGCATTGACTTTCTCGCCTTCCTCCAGCGGCAGCAAATTAACGATGGGCTTGCCCTGTGCGCCGCGCCCGGCCTGGGGGATTTCATAAACCTTAAGCCAATACACCTTGCCGTGGCTGGAAAAACACAAAATGGTGTCATGCGTATTGGCGATAAATAACTTATCGACAAAATCCTCCTCCTTCATGCGGGTGGCGGACTTGCCTTTACCTCCGCGGCGCTGGGCGCGGTAGTCGTTCAAACGCTGCGCCTTCACATAACCGGCGTGCGATAAGGTCACAACCAGGTCCTCCTGCACAATCAAATCTTCCATGCTGAGATCGACATGGCTTTGTTGGATTTCCGTGCGGCGCGTATCGCCGTACTGCGTGCGGATGGCCTCTAGCTCTTCACGGATCACGCGCATTAAACGCTCCGGATTGCGCAGGATGTCCAACAAATCCTCGATCTTGCGCAATACCTCACGGTACTCGTCGCGAATTTTCTCTTGCTCAAGGCCGGTCAGGCGATGCAAGCGCAGATCTAAAATAGCTTGGGCCTGCACATCCGAAAGGCGGTAGCCTTTTTTGCCAAGGCCATAAATGGCATCAAGGCCTTCCGGGCGCGCCATATTTGCCCCTTCCGCGGAAGCAGAGGTGCGCGCCAGCATTTCCGCCACCACCTTCGCCGGCCAGATTGGCTTCATCAAACCGGTCTTGGCGGCCTCGGGATTGGCGGCGGCTTTGATCAAGGCGATCACCGGGTCGATGTTTTCCAACGCCACCGCGAGCCCCTCCAAAACATGCGCGCGTTCACGCGACTTGCGCAGGTCATAAATCGTGCGGCGCGTGACAATCTCACGCCGGTGACGCAGGAAACATTCTAAGATTTGCTTGAGATTAAACAGGCGCGGCTGGCCGCCATCCAGGGCGACCATGTTGATGCCGAACACGCTTTGCATCGGGGTTAGCTGATAGAGGTTATTGAGCACTACCTCCGCCACCTCGCCGCGCTTGAGCTCGACTACCATGCGCATGCCGGATTTGTCGGACTCGTCGCGCAATTCACTAATGCCTTCGATCCTCCCCTCTTTCGCTAACTCGGCGATCTTTTCCAGCAAGCGGGCTTTATTTACTTGATAGGGCAATTCAGTAACGATGATCGATTGCCTGCCGCCGCGCTTCTCATCGGTTTCGATCACCACGCGCGCGCGCATGTAAATCTTGCCGCGGCCGGTACGGTAGGCCTCGTGGATGCCGCCGCCGCCATTAATAATAGCGGCGGTGGGAAAATCCGGCCCGGGAATATGACGCATCAGCGCGTCGATGCTGATGTTTTCGTCATCGATTAATACCAGGCAGGCGTTAATCACCTCGGTCAGGTTATGCGGCGGGATATTGGTCGCCATGCCGACGGCGATGCCGGAAGAACCGTTGACCAGAAGATTCGGCAAGCGCGTCGGCATGACTGCCGGCTCGCGCTCGGAGCCGTCGTAATTAGGCGTGAAATCGACGGTTTCTTTATCGAGATCGGCAAGCAACTCCTGCGTGATGCGCGCCATGCGGATTTCGGTATAGCGCATGGCCGCGGGCGCATCGCCGTCGACCGAGCCGAAGTTGCCCTGTCCATCGATAAGCGGATAGCGCAGGGAGAACGTCTGCGCCATGCGCACGATGGTGTCGTAAACCGCGGTATCGCCGTGCGGATGGTATTTACCAATGACGTCGCCGACCACGCGCGCGGATTTTTTATAGGCTTTATTCCAGTCGTTGCTGAGTTCATGCATCGCCCACAGCACACGCCGGTGCACCGGCTTTAAACCGTCGCGCACGTCCGGCAGCGCGCGCCCGACAATCACGCTCATCGCGTAGTCCAAATAGGACTGACGCATCTCCTCTTCGAGATTGACCGGGATGGTTTCTTTGGCGAATGATTCCATGTCGGATAGGCAAGCTAACTCATTGATTTAAAATTATTTTTTGAAAAACCTGGGAAATCCATCATGATCAAACCAAAGCCGGAGATTGTACACGAAACACCGGCTCACTGCACAGCGTAAATTCGGTTTAGGACTGCATGAGCGCCCGAATTTTTTCACCTGTGGGCGTAAAAACAACACCTTTTTCAGTGGCAATAACATCAATAAGCAAGGCGGGGGTAATATCAAACGCGGGATTCCATGCGCGTGCATTTGCCGGCGTATGGCGTTGGCCGTTAAAGCCTAAGATTTCTTCTTCATTGCGGTTTTCGATCACGATCGCATTCCCGTTAGCGGTGGCTAAGTCGATGCTGCTGGTCGGTGCCACCACCATAAATTTTACCCCATGGTGGCGCGCGCTGATCGCGAGTCCGTAGGTGCCGATTTTGTTGGCCACATCGCCATTGGCCGCGATCCGATCAGCGCCCACCACCACCCAATGAACGTGTCCACAGCGCATCAAATGTGCGGCGGCGGCGTCGGCAATCAAGCTTACCGGGATGCCCTCTTGCGCCAACTCCCACGCAGTCAGGCGCGCGCCCTGCAGCCACGGGCGCGTCTCGCCGGCGTACACCGCCGCGATCCGGCCTTGCGCCACGCCCGCGCGGATTACACCCAAGGCGGTGCCATACCCGCCGGTGGCCAGCGCGCCGGTATTGCAATGGGTCAGCACGCCGCTGCCGGCCGCTATTAAATCCGCGCCCAGCGCGCCCATGCGTTGATTGGCGGCGATGTCTTCGGCATGGATAAGGCGTGCTTCTTTTAACAGCAGCGCAACCGGGTCGCCGGCAATACCGGCGTTAATCGCAGCGCGCATACGCGCGACCGCCCAACCCAGATTAACCGCGGTCGGACGCGCCGCCGCCAATAAATCTAAATCCGCCTGGATGGCTTTCGCCCAATTCAGGGGATCCAGCCGATAATGCCGCCGCGCGGCCAGCACCACGGCATAGGCGGCGGCAATGCCGATAGCGGGAGCTCCGCGCACGACCATATCGCGTATCGCCTGGGCGGTATCGGGCAAGGTCTCCAAATGCAAATAGTGCTCGCGGCCCGGCAGGTGGCGCTGGTCGAGCAGCTTTAAACGATCACCTTCCCATTCGATCGCGCGAATGCGGTCATAAAGAATCGGATCGGATTGCGTCATGAACAATTTAAAGTATTTAAGGGTAGAATGCCGGCACAAAAATAATCAGCGTAGATAATACCATTTGTGACCACAAGTAGATGCCTGCCCACGAGCCGCAATTATCATGGCTCTTAGAAAAGCGCTCCTCGCCTCCGCTGGATATCGTTGGACGGTTTTAAGCCTGGTAGCCTGCGGCTCATTCATGGTGAATGTCGACAGCAGCATTGTGAACGTGGCGTTGCCCGCCTTGCAGCAGAGCTTCCACGTCCGGCCTGCCCAGTTACAGTGGGTGGTCTCCGCTTACCTGCTGGTAATTACCGGCATTCTCCCCGCTATCGGGCAACTTGCCGATTTGCGTGGCCGGAAATCTGTGTTTATATCCGGACTGACGGTCTTTAGCCTGGGCTCGCTCTTGTGCGCCAACGCCGACAGCATGGCGCAGTTAATTATTTTCAGAATTATTCAATCCATCGGCGGCGCCATGATCATGGCCAATGGCATATCCATTATTACCGATGTTTTTCCGATGCGGCAAAGAGGGCGCGCCCTGGGAATCGTCGGCAGTATGGTAGCAATCGGAACCATGGTTGGCCCAGCGGCGGGCGGCATGCTGCTCGCGCGTTGGGGCTGGCCCTCGATCTTTTGGATCAACATTCCCATTGGGCTTCTGGGAGCCGGTCTTGCTGCGATACTGTTACAGCCTAAAACAGTAACGGAAAAGCCGCAGAAGTTTGATCGCATCGGCGCTGTTATTTTCTTTTGCGCCATGGTGGCGCTTATCCTGTTTATATCGAACGGCCACCAATGGGGCTGGACCAGCATCTCCAGCGTGTTAAGCCTGGGCGTGGCGTTGCTGGCCGGGGTCGGATTTGTCTGGTGGGAGCGCCGGTTCTCTTCTCCCTTAATTGACCTCGGCCTATTTAAAAACCCGGTTCTTAGCCTCGGCGCCGTCTCCGCTTACATCTACTTTATCATCGTCATGTTCCCGGCGTTTTTGCTGCCGTTATTTTTACACCGGGTGTTGGCGTTGTCGTTTCCACAGATCGGCTGGCTGATGACCGCGCCCGCCGCGGCCACGATTGTCACCGCGCCGTTAGGCGGGTGGCTGACCGATCATTACGGCTACAATCGGCCGGCGATCATAGGGATGAGTGTTGCCACCATCGGCTTGCTGCTGATGGCGCAATTTACCGCGCAAACCGGAAACACCGCGATTGTCACCGCGCTGGTTTTATTCGGCGCCGGCATGGGGCTCTTTTCCTCGCCCAACAATACCGCAATGTTACACAACGTACCGATCGAAAAGACCGGCAGCACCGGAAGCATGATTGCGACCATAAGGAATTTTGGCCGGGTGAGCGGCGTCGCACTGGCGGTGTTTTTGCTTGAGAGCGCGCTGGACAAACAAGACGCGGATCTGTCGTTCAACGCTGCGGTATCTATGGTTTTATACGTAGGCGCACTCCTCGGCCTGTCGGTCGTGGTGCTGTCGTTGCTGCGCTCTAAATCCCAGCCAGCGAAATAGTGAAACACCTGCGGCCACCAACGCCGTTTATCTCCGGCATGCCCGGCGAAATGATGGGGGCACAGTTTCGCCCGTAATCCTGAGATAATCGCCGGCCTGCTGCCCGCACAGCAACGATAGACACACCACGACTTACCGGAGAGGGTCCTGTTATTCTTCGATGCGCTCGCCTTTAGCGGTTTGCAAGTCTTTATTCATCTGACGATGTAATCCGAGCGCCATCCCACCCAACCCCAATACGCCGATGATCAATATTGCCCAGAAGAGCAAGCGCCGCCACGGTAATGTTGCCCGACCAGGGATGAGGCGGTCTTCCCCACCCAGGGTGAGAGGCGTACCGACGGCGGCTGCGGCGGGGATAACCTTGATATTCTGGCGATCGAGCGCGTTCAAGAGATTATCGACCGGTTGATCGGAAGGCCCGACGGCGGCGCTGCCGTAGGCTAGCAGATAAGGGCCCTCGCCGCGCGCGACAAAAGTGAGTTCATCAGGCAACCAGCCGAGCTGCAGCTGCGGTGCGGTGTGATCGGTATTGTCGGTCTTCATCGCCAATCGCCAGTAGCGATCGGTGGTCGTCAGGATATCCACCGGATCGTTCGTCACAGTCACCCCGTTGACCTGCAAGTTGTAGAACACACCTTGATAGCGCACCCTCCAGTCGACCTTGGCATCCGGCCGCGACTGGAGGGTGGCGGTGACAACCGTATTAGGCTGTAGCGCCACGAGCGTAAGCCGGTCTACCGGGAAGCGCCCTTGGGTATCAAACACATACGCCGGTTTTTGATCCACCGTCTTGTCACTGGATAAGGCTAGCCAACGGCGCTCGGGTTCGTGCGCGGTTCGGGCGAGGCGCGCGGTCACGCCTTGGAGTTGCACACCTTGTTCCCCAATCGGCCAAGTAAGGCGCAAGTACTTAGCTGGGTTTTTCGGCAATTCGATGGTGTCGCGAATCAGACGATTTTCACCCTGACGTAGCTCGGCGAGGGTCGCCGCTGAGACTTGGGTAGTCCAATGGGTAAGATCATTGCTGTTATCGACGATTACGCCCGTGACAAAACTATCGCGCGCCTTGGTCCACGTGAGATGCAGGGCACTGACGGGCTGCTCCAATTTGCTGGCATCCAAAAGATAGGCGTTAATGAATTTCCCAGTGCTCGCGGATTTCCCATCGCGTACGCCGATCACGGCGCCATGTTTATCAGTACGAATTTGCAGGGATAATACGTCCGGCTTGTTATCCTTTGTTGCGCGCAACGCAAAGAACGGCAATTTGATAGGCGTCGGCGGGGTCTCAAGAGTAACCGCCGGGTGATGCAAGGAATGGGGCACGATCTCATTCTGTTTGTTAAATAGCCGTATATCCCCAAAATCGGCGCGGGTTGTGTAACGGTAAATCTCGTCGGGCGCGGTGATTTGATATAGCGCCGCGCCGGGACTCACCGACAAAGTGTGTCCATAGGCAAAATCGTCCGGCGAAGGTGGGAGCTCCGCTCCGGCCATAGCCATGCCTGTACTCATCAACAAGGTTGTAAGCAACAGTCGATTCATCACGGCTTCTCCCCGATCGCTTCATTTGCCTGACGGGGCGGCAGGGGTGAGAAATAACCGATGACCAGCATCAACAAGCCCACACCCAGGAACGAGATAATGCGCGCCACCGTGCCGATACCGGTCAGGTCCACCAGGAATAGTTTCACCACCACCAACGCCAGCAAGCCGCTACCGCCAAACCACACGGTCCTTGCGCCCCGTCGCGCGGTAAACACCATGGCCACGAGCGCCAGTATGCTCCAGGTCAGGGTAAGCGCCGCCTGAAAGATGACCGAGTGGTACAGAGCCGCCAGCGTATAGGGGGCGCCGGCGAAGGCGTGCACTGCGCGCGCCACGGCGGCGATGAGCCAGACAAAGATTACCCCGGCTTGACCGTAGACAAACAGGCTCGGCGTCAGGGTATAAATCTGCTGAGCCCGCACGTGCCACGCCCACCGCACAGCGGTGAGCACAGCCAAAAGCTGTGCCAGATCGAGCGGATTGAATAACGGCCAATAGGGCAGCGGTGAGACCTCGCCGCTATTTAACGCCGCCCGCAGTCCCCAGCACCACAGAAAGACAATCAACGGCAGCACGCCGCGACCGAGATAATCGACATAGAACCGCGCGACCGGCCAGGTAAGGCGTCGACCGCCGCCCACCAATGCCCAGATGAACAACGTCGGCACCAGCGCCCACGTAGCGACTCCCCAGGCCGGTCCCGCGCTGCCTAACCAGGTTACCCCCCAAGCGGCCTCGTGGGTCAGCACGAATACCAATAATAAAAAATTCAGTACGTGCCACCACTTGACCAAAGGCTCTTGCCAACTGCGCTCGAAGGTGTGCAGCAGCCAGAGATGGCCGGTGAACGCCACACCCCAAGCGAGCGCCCCCCAACCCGCGAACAGGTGGAACGTACCGGAGAAAGGGAAGCCTACTAAGAACGTCCAAAGGGCGATCAGCAGCATCACTGGCAGCAAACCGGTGGGCACGAGGCCAAGCCTTGCCCAAGCCAGCCGCCGGGCAACCCAACCCATGGCGACGCCGCTCAAGGCGAAGAACAACAACGTAGCGACCCAGGTATCCGGCCAGTCCAGGTGATGGTGAATCTCATGCAGACCGCCGCCGAACCACCATATAAGACCCCAAGCGAGCATCCAGGGCAGAAGAAATTTTTCGCCCTCGCGCAAGCGTTGCGTGTTGCGCTCCAGGTAGTAGCTTGTCATAAGACCGGCAACGCCGATCACCGCGCTGCCTAGATACCAGGCGTTGACTATTGGCCACACTTCGAGGACTCCGTGGGTGAGTGGCGGCGCCGAAAGAAGGAGGGTGCGGCCGGCGCCCGTGGCGATAAAGGCCACGCCCGCGCCGATCTGCAACAACGATCCGAAGATACGCGCCGTGAGCCGCTCCTGGCGCACACCGAGCCACACCAGTGCCACGCCCTCCAACGCCCAGGCAGCGGCGGTCCAATTGCCATCCACGGCGAGCGGAACGGCAAGACTGCCGAACACCACACCCAAGGCGAGGAACGCCTCCGTAAGCAGTCGCATGCCTGCTACTTGCCGGCGCCACAACAAGATCGCGGTGAGAAGATAAAAGATACCCAACGCCAGGGCGCTTATGGCTGCGCCGTACTCCAACGATCGCACCAATGCGATCTGCAAGCTGAAACCGACGATCGGCACGCCGAATACCAAGGAACCGTCCACGTAACCTTTTAGTTGCGGCGGTTGACGATGGGCGAACAAGATCGCGATGGCGACATAAAACAGGAAGAACACGACCAGAAAAGGTTCGGTGCTGGCAAAATAAGCGGGCTCGTAGTTTCTGTGCCCCCACAGCGCCCCGACCACAAATGTGAAAGCAAACCCCACCAGGTTCAGCTCCCGCCATGACTTGAACCAGGCGACGCCCAAGATGCCGGCATTAAGCAGCAAGTAATAGGAAAACAGCACCACATGGTTGCCGCCGCCGGTGGATAACAATACCGGCGCGAGAAATCCGCCGGCCGCGCCGAAGCCTGCCAACGCGCGCGCGTCTTGCAACACCGCTAAAACGCCCGACAGCATCACCAGACAGACCATGACACCGAGGGCGAAGCCGAGGGGCGCCAGGTCGTATAGCTTCGCCGCTGCGAACACCGTGAGATACAACACGCCCACCGCCGCGCCTTGAATGATAAGCGCATATCCCGCACGCCGGGTACGCAGGCGCCAGCCGATCATCAATAACCCCAAGGCGCCCACGGCGGTACTGATGAAGCGCAGCTCAATGGGGAAGTGGCTATGCTCCACGGCGTACTTGAGCAAAAATGCGACGCCGAAAAATAACACAATCACACCGACCTTAACCACCAGATTGCCGCTGGTGAAAAAGACGCGCAGGGTATCCATGCCGCGCTGAATGACATCGCCTTCTTGGCGGCTGGCCGTTTCTTCACGGGGAGCGGTGTAAGACGAGGCGGGCGCTGAGGACCGGATGACGATCATTTTCTCCTCAGGTGCCTCCTCCGTGGCGGTTTCCTCGGACGGCGAGAAGGCAGTCGGCGCCGGGATCGTCGTTTCCTCACGCGGCCGGTGGTCGGCGGCAATCAGCCGGTGTTCTAAAACCTGAATGCGCCGCTGCAGGTTGATCGCCATGCCGGCCAACAGACCGAACATGAGACCGATCCACGCGCCGCCCTCATGCAGCAGTATCGCACCGGCGATAAGTCCGATTAAAGCGGGGATGAAAAATGTCATATTGATCCTCCCTTATTCTTAATTAAGATGGCGTCGACCTTGCCGATCACGGCGATGTAGGGACTTCAAACTAAACTCTAGCCCTGGGCAAGACGCTTCTCAAGCCGAGAATGTTAGCTTCCGGGCACATATAAGAATCCGGTTTTCACTCTCGGCGCAGTTTCCTGCTACGTTTCCTTATTGATGTTTCCCGCGTTTCTACTTCCCTTACTCCTGCACCGGGCGTTGGCGCTTCCGTTCTCCACGACACGGATCTGTCGTTCAACGCCGCGGTATCTATGGTTTTATACGTAGGCGCACTCCTCGGCCTGTCGGTCGTGGTGCTGTCGTTGCTGCGCTCTAAATCGCCGATGGGATCATGAAGCGTGCGCGCTCACCAACGGAAGCAGCGCTGTTGCCGTGACTCCTTGTTTGTTCAAGTTCTGTACACCGGCAGGGGTTCGTCCTCGTCGCCCCGCGGGCGGATGATTTGCGCCGGCGCTTGCCTGCCATTCCACCAATCGGCGATGGTTGCGCCCACCGCCGGTTGCACCAAATAACCGTAAGAGCGGTGCACATTCAATCCATCTTGATCGCGAAAATAACCGAATACCCCCTCATGCACGTCCTCGATCGTGTCCGTCAACCCGAGTCGGATCATCGTCCTGAAGTCGTCGCGCAAAGTCGGGTCCAGCGCGGTCAAATCGCCCTGGGCAGCGATGTTTTTCCAGCGGCGGATATTGCCGGGGAAGCGCCGCGCGTTCTTTTCCCGAAACCCGAGCAGGCGTTTCTGCACGAAGCGCATGCCGAGCGGGCTGCCCAGGGTGATTAGCAGATCGACGCGCCCGTGGTTGTTTTCTTCGTGCCAAAGTTCCCAGAGGGCGTCATACGCGATGATCGAACCCATGCTATGGCCGATGATTAACACTCGTTCGCCGTCCGCGAACATCCGGCGCAGCGGCGCCTTTAATAATTCCCTGATCCGGCTGCCGATGCCGTCGCGGTTTTCAAAATAGCACAGGGTTTCGGCGATAGTGCTTTTTACCGCCGGATCGGGTATGAACGGAATCAACACCGGGAAAAGATCGCCCAGCATATAAAGCAGGCGTGCGCGCCTGTTTTGGCAGGACAACGCTTCCTCGATGTCATGCGCGTCAGGGCCATCTTTCCTCAATAAGGTCTCGATGTATGGGGCATCCGTTTCGGTTAATTTGGTTTCTTGATAATAGAGGAAATTCCAGGCGATCAAGACCAGATCTCCACTCGCCGATAACGCCTGTACGGTCTCCGCATCGACCCGCGCCACGCCTGTCAGGAGCGCGCGCCACAAGAGGGCGCGGTGGATCTCGGGATCGGGTTTCGGATTCTTGCCGGGGATGAAGATGATTTTTTTTCGCGCTGTCGGCTCAGTCATACCGGCTCATTAGGCTTTTTTCCTGATTGATTGTAGACTTTTAGCATTTATCGGGGGGTTGTATGGGCGGCGACCGATTTCGAGTGCTGATTCTCGGTTATGGCGAAATGGGCCACGCCATGACCCATCTGCTGCATCATCGCCACGAGGTATGTATTTGGCAGCGCCGGCCGCAGGACGGTTCGCCGCCGATCGAGCTCGCGCATACCGCTCCCCACAGCGACTTTATCATATTTTGCGTGCCGGCCCAGCCCCATTTCGATCTGGCCATGCGCCTGCGGCCCGTGTTATCGCGCGATACGATCTGTATCAGCATAGCCAAGGGCCTGGACGACGTTGGCCGGCCGGTGGCACGCATATTCCAGCAGGTCTTCGCCGACCAAATTCCGTTTGGATTGCTGCACGGGCCGATGATCGCTGAGGAAATATTGACTGATAAACCGGCGTTCGCGCAACTAGGGGTTAGCGATGCTGAGGTTTTTGCTAGGACCGCGCGGTTATTTGCCGGCACCCTGCTTTTTATCGAATACACCGCCGATCGGCTGGGGATTTCCTGGGCCGCCGCGCTTAAGAACGTCTATGCGATGTTATTCGGTATCGCCGATGAATTGGCACTCGGCGATAACCTGCGCGGTTATCTGGCGGTCGCCGCCATGCGCGAGATGGACCAAATCATCACCGCGCTCGCGAAGCAATCCGGCGCCGCCTGTCAATTGGCTGGGTTGGGCGATTTGCTTACCACCGCCACCAGCGCCGATTCGCACCATCATGAACTCGGCCGCCGGATCGCACGCGGCGCAGAGGGGGAATTACAGGGCGAAGGCATCCACACACTACACATGGTGGAAAAATTTTCCCTGTTCCCCGCCATACAATACCCGCTTTATCATTTTATGCAGTCCAGTTTGCGCGATCCGGTCAGCTTACGAGAAAAACTTTTAGCATATCTCGACGCTGTTTATCTCCGGCATTCCGAGCGAAGTGATGAGGGGGTAAGATTGCCTGTAATCCTGAGATAATCGAGGTATTGACGCTCGCTGTGAACACGGGCCGCGTCGCGGAACGCTCAGCCGACGTGGTACGCGGCCGGCCGGAGCGTATTGTTAAGTGTCATCGTATCTCTTATTTTACCGACAAACTTCCGCTCACTCGGCCGCGGTAAAGCGCCTGCGATCATGCGGCAGAGAGAAGTCAAGCCACGGTCCTTTCGGCACGATGCCGGTGGGATTGATATGGGTATGGCTGGCATAATAATGGCGCTTGATATGATTCAGGTTCACCGTCTCGCTGACGCCCGGCACTTGGCACAGGTCGCGCAGATAATTGGAAAGGTTGGGATAATCGACAATACGGCGCAGATTGCACTTAAAGTGGCTGTAGTAAACCGCATCGAAGCGCACTAACGTGGTAAACAGGCGCCAATCCGCCTCGGTGAGGTGGTTTCCTACCAAATAGCGGGAACGGTCAAGACGCGCCTCAACCTCATCCAGCGCGGTAAATAACCGATCGAACGCGCGCTCATAGGCCTTTTGGCTGCCGGCAAATCCGCACCGGTAGACGCCATTATTAATGTCACTATATACCCGGGCGTTGATTGCATCGATCTCTGATCGAAGTTCAACCGGGTAATAATCGGTCTTCACATCGGTAAAGGCCTGGAACTCGGCATTCATCATACGGATGATTTCCGCCGATTCATTATTGACGATCGTGCGGCTTTGCTTATCCCACAAGACCGGAACCGTGACCCGGCCGCTATAATCCGTTTTTGCTGACGTATAGACTTCATGTAAATAGCCAAAACCATTCACCGTATCGGGGATAACATCCTCATCCGCCTGAAACGACCATCCCTGCGATCCATAAAAAGGGTTGACCACTGAAAGCGGAATGACCTGTTCTAACTTTTTCAGCTTACGAAAGATCAGCGTGCGATGCGCCCACGGGCAAGCCAGGGAAACATAGAGATGATAACGGCCGGGCTCGGCCTTGAATCCACTGGCGCCTTCCGCGCTGATCCAATGGCGAAAGGCGCTTGCCTCACGCTGAAACTCGCCGCCGGCCTTCGCCGTATCGTACCAGCCTTCGTGCCAAACACCTTGCAATAGATAACCCACGACTTTTACCCTTCAGTACAATTAGCAGGGTGTTGAAAAAGGCCACGGATAGACTTTTTCAATAACCAATTAGAGCAGGCGTACAGCTATATTCCAAAAATCGCCAACAGCGATTTCAACCCCAAGCGAAATACATAGGCCAGCGCCGCGAAGCCCGCGAGCGATACCATCCATAATGCAGCAAACCACAACAACCGGCGTACCCGTGACGATGGAGGCGCGGAAATTCCCGATGCCGCTCTAAAATTATCCGATTGTTTGTTCAATGATAGCCCTCTGTGTGAGACACTTTTCCGCGAAACACCCAATAAGTGAAAACGGTATAGATCAACACCAGCGGCAGGAATAGTGCGACGCCAATTAATAAGAAACCCTGTGTCTCAACCGGCGCTGCTGCTTGCCGGATAGTGAGGACGCGCGGCACGATGTAGGGCCACAGGCTGACGCCCAGGCCGAGGTAAGACAGCATAAAGAGTCCGATGCTGAGCGGGAAAGGCGCTCGCACGCTGCGGTTCCGCAGCGCCTGCCACAGCAAAAACGCCACCAACGCGGTAACGATCGGAACCGGCGAGAGATAAAGAATATTCGGCCAACCAAACCATCTGGCGGCAATCTCGGGATACCGTAAGGGCGTCCATACACTGACCAGGCCGATAAACAGCAGCACGACCAGCATCAGGCCGCGTGCCGCGCGATAGCACCACTCCTGCAATGGACCTTCGGTTTTGAGAATCAACCAGGTCGCTCCCAGTAAAGCGTAACCCGCGACTAGCGCTACACCGGCCATCACGCTAAACGGAGTCAGCCATTCGAACGCGCCGCCGGCATATTGCTTGCCCGCGATTGGATAGCCCTGAATAAAACTACCTAATATGAGTCCTTGGGCAAACGTCGCCAACGTGGAGCCGGCGCTGAATGAAAGATTCCACCATGTGCGGTTCCGCGACTTAAAACGGAACTCGAAGGCGACACCGCGAAAAATTAAAGCGAATAGAAACACGATCATCGGCAGGTAAATAGCGGGCATTATCAAACCATAAGCAACCGGAAACGCGCCAAACAGAACTGATCCGCCTAGAACCAGCCAGGTCTCATTGCCATCCCACACTGGCGCTACGCTGTTCATCATGATATCCCGTTCGCGTTCATTCGCTGCCCAAAGAAATAGTATCCCTATGCCGAGATCGAAGCCGTCCAGGATGATATACATAGCGATCCCGAAAGCAATGATAGCAGTCGATACCAAAGTGAGATCCATGCAAACCCCCTACCCGGACTGCAGCCAGGCGGTTAGCGATGGGGATGGCGCCGGTTGCGGCCCTTCCTCCGGCCCCGCCTTGATTAAACGCCAAGTAAAGTAAAGAAAAGCAACCAACAGCACGTTATAAACTAAAACGAACAACACAAACGAGGTGAGCACCGACCCCGCCGGCACAGCGGAAACCGATTCGGCGGTGCGCAGCAACCCTTGCACTACCCAAGGTTGGCGACCGGTTTCGGTGACCACCCAGCCGGATAGCGTGGCGACAAAACCCAGTGGCGTGGCCAGAAAACAACTCCAAAGATACCAGCGGCGCCGGTAAAGCCGGCCGCTAAATCTCAGCCAAAGACCGATCAAGGCGAGCGCAATCAGCAAAAGCCCGATCCCGATCATGAGGCGAAATGCGTAAAACACAAACGGCACATAAGGCCGATCGGCTGGCGCGGCCTCCTTAAGCCCGCGCACCTCGCCATTAGCATCATGCTTAAGAATCAAGCTCGCCGCCTTGGGTATGCGGATTTCATAATAGTTGATTTCGCGCGCCATGTCCGGCACGGCAAACAGGAGCAGCGGCGCGCCCCGGGTGGTCTCCCATAAACCCTCCATAGCGGCCACTTTTATCGGCTGATATTTTTGCGTGTTAAGGCCGTGCAGGTCGCCAAGCAGGAGCTGTGCCGGCGCGAGCACGGCGGCGAGCGCCAAGGCGATCGAAAAAGACCGGCGCGCTGAATCGGTATGGCTACCGCGCAATAGATACCGGGCCGAGACCCCCGCCACTAAAAAAGTGGCGGCAAGATAAGAGGCGTTGAGCATATGCGCCAATCGGTACGGGAAGGACGGGTTGAAGATCGTCTCTCGCCAATTGCTGACGTGGAAGATACCGCTGTCCAATGAATAACCTGCTGGGGTATGCATCCACGAGTTAGCGGCCAGTATCCAGAAGGCGGACGCGGTGGTGCCGAGCGCCACCATGACGGTGGCGAAAAAATGCAATTTGTCACCCACGCGCTGCCAGCCGAACAACATGATGCCAAGGAACCCTGCCTCCAGGAAGAATGCAGTCAGGACTTCATACGCAAACAACGGCCCCACTACATTTCCCGTCACCTCGGAAAAGCGGCTGAAGTTAGTGCCGATTTCGAACGAGAGCACGACGCCGGTGACGACTCCCATGCCGAACGCGAGCGCGAACACCTTGGCCCAAAAGCGATAGAGCCGATAGTACAAGGGGTCGCGGCTGTAGAGCCATCGCGCTTCGACGATCAACAGAAATACACCGAGCCCCATCGTGAGGGTGGGAAACAGAATATGAAACGCGATGGTAAAAGCGAATTGTAGCCGGGCCAGTAAAACTGGATCGAGGATATCCATCTACATGCTTTTAACGGAATGAACCAAAAAAACATCGTACCCCTTGGTTACCCAAGTGTACATTTTATTTGATGAGAAATGCTGCTCTTGAACGCTCTTAGTTAGCGCTTTTTCTCAAAATTAAGCGCCGCGGAGTTGATGCAATAGCGCTGGCCGGTAGGCGCCGGTCCGTCATCGAAGACATGGCCCAGATGCGCCTCGCAGGACACGCACTTCACCTCTGTCCTGACCGTACCAAGGCTTTTATCGGGCTCGGTTTCCAGCACCGTGTCGTCGATCGGCGACCAGAAGCTTGGCCAGCCGCTTTTAGAGTCGTATTTTTGTTCGGAGCTGAATAACGGCGCGCCGCAACAGACGCAGCGATAAGCGCCTTCTTCTTTATGGTGGTAATACCGCCCGCTAAAGGCCGGTTCGGTCCCGTGCCGGCGCGTGATGCGGTATTGTTCCGGCGTTAGTTGCGCTTTCCACTCATCATCGGATTTACAGACTTTTTTATCCATAATTCAAGTATTAAAATGCACCGGCCTTTATTATGCAATCAGATTGCGCCGGCGAAAAGCCCCACGAGTATTAATCGGCTGATGGCGCTTCTTGGCGCGGTTGTAACCTTATAACCGCAGTAAGATGATAAACTGCATTCATCAAGCGCTGGAATTTAGAAGGAGCAAGTTATGCAAGAAAGACGGCTAGGAAAAAACGGACCCAACGTCTCCGCTTTAGGTCTGGGTTGTATGGGAATGTCCGACTTCTACAGTAATCGTGATGACCGGGAGTCCACGGCAACGATTCACCGGGCGCTGGAATTAGGGATTTGTTTTCTTGATACCTCGGACGCATACGGCGTGGGCCGCAATGAAAAATTGGTCGGTGAAGCGATCCGGGGCAAGCGAGAACAAGTGGTGCTGGCGACCAAATTCGGCATAGTCCGCGGCGCAGATGGCGGCCGTCTAGGCATCAACGGCAAACCAGAATATGTGCGCTCCGCGTGTGAGGCCAGCCTCAAGCGGCTCGGAGTGGAAGTCATCGACCTGTATTATCAACACCGGGTCGATCCCAACACTCCCATTGAAGAAACCGTCGGCGCCATGGCCGACCTGGTGCAAGCGGGCAAGGTGCGTTTTCTCGGCCTTTCCGAGGCGAGCGCCAAAACGATAGCGCGCGCACATGCGGTTCACCCGATCACGGCGATTCAGAGCGAATACTCGTTATGGACCCGCGAGCCGGAACAGGAAATCTTACCGACCTGCCGTAAGCTCGGCATTGGCTTCGTCGCTTACAGCCCATTAGGGCGAGGCTTTCTAACCGGAAGATTCAAAACTTTTGCGGATTTGCCGGAAGATGATAATCGCCGCCATCACCCGCGCTTCCAAGGCGAAAATTTCCAGCGCAATCTTAATCTGGTGCATCGCGTTGAGGACATCGCCAAAGAAAAGGATTGCCAGCCTTCCCAGCTAGTATTGGCTTGGCTGTTGGCGCAGGGCAAAGATATTGTCCCGATTCCCGGCACTAAACAGCGCAAATACCTAGAACAAAATGCCGGCGCATTGAATGTTAAACTCAGCCGCGAGGATCTTGATCTTCTTGAAAGTGTATTTCCGCTGGGCGCCGCCGCCGGCGAGCGTTATCCCGAAGCCGTCATGCGAACGATAAACCGTTGAGCCGTTGCGGCCTCAATAAGCCCACGCTCCTGCCTTAATCCTAACTAACTCGATGAGCATCGGCGATGCTACGCTAGCGTCCTTTGTACTAATTAATTGAGGACAAGATGAAGAAATTATTTTCTCCGTTCAAATTACGCGGGGTTGAGTTTAAAAATCGCATTTTCGTTTCGCCCATGTGCGAATACTCGTCCATCGATGGGCTGGCGAATCATTGGCATTTGGTGCACTTAGGCAGCCGCGCTGTGGGCGGCGCGGCATTGGTAATGACCGAGGCCGCCGGCGTGTCGCCGGAAGGACGCATCTCCCCGGATGATCTCGGCATCTGGTCGGACGCGCATGGGGAAGTACTGCGCCCCATTGTTAAGTTTATTAAATCGCAGAACGCGGTCCCCGGCATGCAGCTTGCGCACGCCGGGCGCAAAGCGTCCACCGATGTCCCTTGGCGCGGCGGCAAGCCGTTAACCTTAAATGCGCGCGGTTGGCAGCCCATTGCTCCCAGCGCGCTGCCGTTTGCGCCGGGTTACCCTACCCCGAGGGAAATGACGGCAGCCGACCTGGACAAGGTGGAAATGGAATTTGCCGAGGCGACCCGGCGGGCATTGGCGGCAGGTTTTAAAGTCATCGAAATCCATATGGCCCATGGCTACTTGTTGCACAACTTTCTTTCACCGTTGAGCAATCAGCGCCACGATGACTTCGGCGGCAGCCTGGAGAATCGAGTCCGTTTCCCGTTGCGCATCGCCCGCGCGGTACGCGAAGTTTGGCCGGAGGATTTGCCGGTCGCGGTGCGTATTTCCGCAAGCGATTGGGTGGAGGGCGGCTGGGATTTAACGCAATCGATCCAGTTTTCCCGCTGGCTAAAGGAGCTTGGCATCGATCTCATCGATTGTTCCAGCGGTGGCACCGTCATTGACGCCAAAATCCCCGCCGGCCCCGGCTTTCAAACCCCGTTCGCCACCGCGATTCGCCAGCAGGTAGGCATTGCCACCGGCGCCGTCGGCTTTATTACCGACCCTTTTCAGGCGGAGCAAATCGTCGCGACCGGCTTGGCGGACGCGGTGTTCCTTGCACGGCAGTTATTGCGCGATCCCTATTGGCCGCTGCACGCCGCCCAAGCTTTAGGCGTAGATGTAGCTTGGCCGGCGCAATACGAACGGGCCAAGCCGGGCTAAGGCGACTAATCGGCCCCAGTTGAAACCTCGGTTAGGGGTCAGCGCGTGCTAATAAAAGCCCGAAGCGCCTCAACGGCTCGATCTGATGCGCTCGTTAGGCCGCTATTTGTTCAAAGGAAAAATGCGGGATGTCTGTCCGGTCTTTTGCGTGTTCGACAGTTATTGCACAGATATTTCCGTCACTGTCCAGGTCCAAAATCGTGTTTTCGTCAAGGTCTTTGGTTTCTGCAACCTCCGCCGCCTTAAACTCGATATACAACGTGTCCGTGTCCTGAAAGTATTTGATTTTCATGGCCTAAAGCCCCTATCAAAAAACGCATTATGAACTGTTTCTCTATCTGGAAGAAGTATAACGCGTAGATACCTTCCCGCCATCTCCTCGATAGGCGCCCACCGGCGAATTCGGCCGTCCTGTTGGACCACCTCTTTTACCGGATTACTCACCGCTCTCTGTATCCACTCCGGCTTGATCATCGCTCGATCGGGGCGGTGTCGTATTTCTTCAAAGTATCTTGTGAATTTCATTTAGATGTTCTAAGCGAGTGTAGCCGGATGAAATGTAGCGGAATCCGGGATCATTCCAGGTTCCGTTCCACGGTCAGGAAAACATCGAACTGCTTCTCGACGAGCGCGAGAAGTTCACCATTTTGGATTCCCACCCAGCCCATCTCGGGCACGGTGCTCACATCATGCCCGGTTAGTTCTGACGCGAGCCGACGATCAACGCACTCGTCGAGGATTACCCTCACAAGGTGGTTGCTACCATTCGCTCTTTCGCCTCTTCAAGAAAGGCGATCACCTGCTCCCGTTTTACAGTGGGAAAGCCCCCGAGAAACTCGTCAATAGTTTCCCCTGCCTCTATGTAGTCCAGAAGTGTCTGGATTGGAACGCGTGTCCCAGCGAACACGGGCGTCCCACCCATGATGTCGGGGGAGCTGGAGATAAGTGGCTGATGCATAGGAAAAAGCTTACGCCGGGTTGGGTGTTCGATCAAGTCGGCATCTAACTATAAAATATACCCAATTGACGGAACGAATTACATCAATTTGACTTATAGGATCCCTGAATCAAGAATAATCGCAAGGTTAGCTATTACAGTTTGGTAACCTACTACTTAATCCGCCCGGCTATATAAACCGCCAATGATGCTAGTCCGCCTTTAGATTGATAAATGGAACAGAATTGCCAAGCATGTATTGCGGCATTTTCCCATCCCACTTAAGCACGGCTTCATATTGGACCAATGCTTTATTCTGACTGAGCGCATTTGCGCGGATACGCATGGATTCAGCTTGCGCTTGCGCCGCAATGATCGTTTGCTTAGCCTCTTGTTCAATACGTTTTGTAGCGTTGGCGGCTTCGGATGCTCGCTGTATCGCTATTACTTTTGCCTCTACTGCGTGCTCAAACTCTTTTAAATATTGGATATTCACCAATTCAAGCCGCGTTACGGTAACGTGTTTGGTTGCAAGATTGGTCTTAGCGACATTTTCCGCCTCAGATCGGGCCTTCTCCCGATTCTCGACTAATTCTACTGCATCCCACCGACCAATAACCCCTTTAAGTGCACCCTCAACAGCCTGGGGAATTAAAATTTCTTCCCAGCGTTGACCAACTTCCTGATACATTAAATGCACTTGGTCTTTTTCAAGAAAATAGTTAACAACATAAGTAATGCCAGCTTGCTGCACGTCTTTAGTGTAAGTGTTCGCTTCATTTTTCATACGCTGGACACGCGTATCCATTTTATTGATGCTAGACGTGAATGGATTGTAAAAATAGAAACCTTCTGGCAGAGAGGCACTAACCACTTTGCCGAATCTTGTTTCGACCCCGCGATAGCCTGTGTCAATAACTGAAAAACCACAGCCAACTAAAAACATATACGCAGCCAGGACAGGCAACAGTTTTTTCATATAATCTCCTAAAATGTTCTACCGAATTGAGACAACTTTTTGCGTCCGTCTTTAGAAAAAAGAGCGAGCGGCCATACAACAGAGAATGCAATTTCTTTTCCTAATGCCGCTAATTTCTTTAAAAATCCTCCCGAACTAAAAAGCATTCTTGATAGTGCATGGTAGATAAACAGCGCTATGCCTAAAAAATAAATTAGGTAAAAAATCCTAAGTAAGATTATTTCCAGAATCATCATTCCTCCTCGATCCTCTTATGTGTGCTACCGCACAGGCAGCGTAAGTAGTTAGTAGTAGCGGACCGTTGTCCCCGGACTTCTTTATTACTTATCTTCCTGACCGGTCAAACCCATTATTTTTCAACCGTGAGATCATCAACACTCACTTTACACATTTTTCCGCCGGGAGTTGCTTTCAGCTTATAGACATGACCGGCCTCTACCTGAAGCTTTAGTTCGTCAGTAGGGCCAAACTGCTTACCATATGATGTTTTTACGATACAAAAGGGGCCGAGCTGATAGGTTCCTGGGTCTAACGCAACTTCATAGGCGGGGTTGGAAGGTAACTCACCCAAGATTTTACCGTTAACAGTACGAATAATCAGTTCTATCGACGCGCCGGGCTTGATCCCTTTCACTAGAGCCTTACCAGCTGCGGGAGTTGTCATAGTTTCCTGATCATTGGCTCGGAGACCGGCACAGAAGACTACGACACTAAGGGTACTCAACACTAATGTTATACGTACGCCAGTTTTCACATCATCCTCATGGTTATTGGCCTAACTATAAACGTCCCATTTGACGGGATGTATTACTCATTTTTGACGTATAGCATCCTTGAATC
>DATGVQ010000231.1:0-2309 GCA_035300145.1 Acidiferrobacterales bacterium
TGAATACTCATGCGCAGCTTGAAAACAATCCCGCTCCTATTAGCAATCGCGGTCGTGGCCACGTTCGCTACACCCATTGCCAACACGCAGCTACGCGCCGCCGCACCCATGCCAGCGGCCAGCGCGTTTCAGCGCGCGGTCAACCGATTCATTGAGGCCGAGCTGAAGCTTTACCCCGAGCGGGCCACTGCGCTAGGCGACCATCGTTTTGACGCGCGCGTCGATGACGATTCAGCAACGGGAATCGCGCAAATTGTGTCACACGCTAACAGATGGGCTAAAATCTTTCATGGGTTTGACGCCAATTCGCTTTCGCCTCACGACGAAGCCGATCGTGAATGGCTATTGGCAAATATTGACGGGGAACTGCTCTGGACGGAGCGCCTGCGGTCGTACGAGCGCGACCCCGGCATGTATCTCCCAACCGCGGCGGTACATGAGCTGATCACGCGCAACTTCGCGCCTGCCCGAGTGCGAATGCGCTCGGTGACGGCGCGCGAAAAGGCGGGGCTTGCGAACTTGCGGGCGGCGCGGGCCAACCTGAGACCCGAGCGTGTGCCGCAAGTCGCGATCGACATCGTGCTCGAGCAAATGCCGGCAACACTCGCCTTCTTTAGAGGTTCATTGCCTGCGGCGTTCGATAAGGCGCCCGACGGTCAGGACAAAGAGGCCTTCCGCGAGGCCAACGCGCGGTTGATCGCCGCGATCGAAGATTATGGAAAATGGCTCAGTAGTACGCTTCGCCCGCACGCGCGTGGTGGTTACGCTATCGGAGCCGATGCCTATCGCCGGATGCTCGCCGATGAGGACATGGTTGATACTCCCCTCGAGAGGCTCGAACAGATCGGCGAGAAGGAGGTGCAGCGCCTGCAGGGGCAATTTGCCGCGACCGCCAAGATAATCGATCCCAAGCACTCACCGGGCGAGGTCGCAACCGCGCTCGGCCGCGAGCATCCAGACGCCGACAAGGTGGTTTTATCGGTCAGCGTCGGGCTGGCTTCAATCCGCGCCTACGTCGTGAGCCATCATCTGGCAACGATTCCCTCTGATGTGCAGCCGATCGTCGCCGAGACTCCGCCTTTTATGCGTGCGACGACGTTTGCTTCAATGGACTCCCCGGGGCCCTTTGAGAGAACCACTGAGGCTTATTTTTACGTGACCTTGCCCGACCCCGCGTGGCCTAAGCAAAAGCAGGAGCAACTGCTCGCGTTCTATTCGCCGCCGACGATCTCAGATACCTCGGTGCACGAGGTCTATCCCGGTCATTATGTGCAGTTTCTTAACAATCGCCTGAATCATGACCTGGCGCGTGCGATCTACGACTCCGGCGCGGACACCGAGGGGTGGGCGCTTTACTGCGAGCAGATGATCCTCGACGAGGGACTGCATAATAAAGATCCTAGATTCAGACTCGCACAGCTGCAGATGGCACTCCTGCGTGCATGCCGATACCTGGTCGCGATCAGAATGCATACTCGCGGAATGACTGTCGCGCAGGCAACTGCTTTCTTCGAAAAGAACGCCTACCAGACTCATCACAACGCCGAGGTCGAAGCGTTGCGCGGGACCGATGATCCAGGCTACCTGCGTTATCAACTCGGGAAATTGATGATCCTGAAGCTGCGTCAAGACCTGCGGCGCAAAAAAGGCGCGACGTTTAATCTAGGCGAGTTTCACGACGCTTTCCTGAGCGAGGGCGCAATTCCGGTCCCCCTCATCCGTCGCGCGATGCTCGGACCGTCCTCTGGTCCGCCGTTGTAGGGGCAGCCTTGGTGCCGAAACGCAAGAGGAGTTGGAAATTCACACCCCGGTGGGCGCATCGCGCATGGCGTGCTCGCCAATTTCCACCAATCATAAGTAGAGTCCTCCACCGCTAAAACCTTGCGAGGATAAGCAATGCCGGCTGGTAGCGCCGACGTAAGCAGCGAGCTGCTTAGGTCGCAGCGCGCAGGAACCAATTCCATTCTTCGCGCTAGAGAGGATTTCTCCGAGGCCGGGAAACGCAGCCATCACAAGCGCAGCAGCATCGACTGGAGCGCATTTCTCATTTCGTCCGCGGGCAAAGAGATGCTGCCACCGTGTCCGGCGAGTACGTACTCGAAATGGAATTGCAGCAGGCGCTCGAGCGAGCGCTTTTGATGCTCCCATGAGTACCAACAGTAGTCCTTGAACGCGCTCAGCGCCGACGTCTCAAAGTCCCAGTTCAGGGAATCACCGGTGAAAAGAAATCGATCCGCGACCAGAAAGGCAACGCTCCCAGCGGTGTGTCCGGGAATCGGAATAGCTTTTACGTCCGGCAGGATCGTTCG
>DATGVQ010000232.1:0-3883 GCA_035300145.1 Acidiferrobacterales bacterium
TCGCGTGCAGCCGCTGGCGAATGAAGTCAATTTGGTCGCGGGTGTCGGTGGGGTAGGGCGCGATGTCCGTACGTTGCCGCCGGGGACCATCACGGTGACGCCGACCACTCGCAATGCGGCAAATACCGCCGGCTCCCAGCCGCTGGTGGCCAATGGAGTCGCGTTTGACCGCGAGGGCGATATGTTCATCGCTGATACCGCACGCGGCGCGATTTGGCGCGCGCAGTTCGACCGTCAGGGCAACTTGCAAAGCCGTACCGGCTGCGACACCACGTTCACCGCCAATACCTTATGTCTCGATAGTGTCTTTGTCGCGCATCCCTATTTGGAGGGCGCGGACGGTATCGCCTTGGACCAGGCGGGGAATATTTGGGTCGACGCGAATGAACGCAACGCGGTGTTGGTCGTCACGCGCGACGGCCGGATAACAGAAGTCTTCCGTAATCTGGTCAATCCCGCCACTCAGCTACGCAATACCGGGCCGCTGGAATTCCCCACCAGCCCGTTCCTATTGGGCGATCTATTTTGTACGGCAAACTCCGACGGCAACAGGCGGGATAACTCCCCCAGCACCGCCGGCGAAATCGGCGGACCGGGTCAGCCTAAGGGAAAAATCTCCTGCATGGATCAGCAGTTGACTATCCCTGGCCTGCCGTTGCCGGTGCGTTAAGTGCATTATTTCTGAGCGAGCACAAAAAGCCCCGGCAACGGGGCTTTTTTCTGACTTTTGGCCAACTAACCGGCTAAAAAACGGGTGCTTAAAGCGGCGAATTCCGCGGCAGCGTCCCACTGGATCAGATGCTTGCAGCGGTCGAGGACGTGCAGGTTGAGGCCAGGGTAGCGCTGTTTGGCCAACGCCGCCCTTTCGGCCGCCGCGCCGCGATCCTGTTTGCCGTAGACCAGCAGCAGCGGTACCGGCGCCGCGGCCAGGCGTTGCCATAAGGGCACCGCTTCTTTTTCCTCCTTGCCGCGCGGAGCCTGTCGGCGGGCGAGAAACGCCTGGAAATTTTTGCCGGTACTCATGCGATGGCGTATTTCCAACGCGTCGGGAGTAATCAAGGCCTGATGGAACAAGCTGGCTTCCAGCAGCCGGCGGGTTTCTTCCAGAGTAGGTTCAGTCGTCCCGCCTTCGTCGCCCTCGCCCGGTCCGTCCGATTTCTTCCCGCCGGACAGCGGCGGCAGCAAGCTCCCGGTTCCCAGCACGATGACTTTGGAAATACGCTGCGGGTGTTCGAAGGCAAGGCTGACCGCAATCCGGCCGGATTGCGAGTGGCCGATCAAATGTGCCTGCGCCAGATGCAGCGCGTCTAGAAATGCCGGAACGAAACGTTGGCGATAGGCGACTGAATAGTCTTCGGGATTATCGCTTAAGCCGAACCCCGGTTGATCGAATGCGACCGCGCGCAAGCCCTGCGCGGCGAAGGCGGATAGATTCTCCATCCAGACGTCGGCGGACGAGCCCAACGAGGCCCCGTGCAGCAGCAGCACCGGCGGCCCTTGCCCCTGTTCCAGGTAACGGATCTTTAGTCCATCTATGCGGATAACGTTTTCCATCCGGGTTACTTCTCCGCGATATCGATGAGCACGCCGTCGACGTCGGACAGATGGTAACTGCCGTATTTGCAGCCGGCGAATAGTTTTAACCGCGCCTGACCTTCCGGCCCGGCACCGACCGGCATCGGGCGCAAATGCGGATTGATATCGCTCAACATCTGTACCCGATCCTTGACCGCCTGCACGCTCTCCACTTTAAAGCCGATATGGTCGGGCCCCGGGCGGACGATGCCGGTGCCGTTATAGTCCAGGATATTCCAGGGAATCAGGATCAAGGTCACCCTGCCGTCGCTCAGATAAAAATTGGGATCACCGGCGTTTTTCTTAAGCGGCTCAAGTTCGAATACATCGATATAGAATTGCGCCACCTGGTCGACGTTCAGCGTGCGCAGCGCGAGGTGGCTCACGGTGCGCTCCTGCTCGCGCGCCGCTTCGACATAGACCGAGGTCCGGTTCTCCATGTCTTTTTGCGAGAGGTCAAACACATTGCCGGCGGGATCGTGCGTGCTGATGCCGGCGAAAGGGCGGGTGCGCGGGCGTTTCAATACCGCGATGGCGGGATACTTCTCCCGCAGGCGCGCATATACCCGCTCGACGTCCTCCACTTCCAGGCCAAAGTGGTCGAGCCCAGCCGGGCGGCCGGCCTTGCGCGGATTGATATTCAGCCCCACGTAGCCGTCGCTGACGGTAACCGCCCGCTCCGCGCGCGTCTCGGCGGCGGTCTTCATGCCGAACACGGCCTCGTAAAATTTGCCCTGTAAGGCGTATTGATCGCTGACAATGGCGATGTGTTTGATTTTGGCGAACATGCGACCTCTTGGCTGCGTCAGCTTACCGGCTTTTTAGGAAAATCTCTCTAAACTCTTTTTCATGCCGGCTGAATTCGCGCGCAAGCCGGGGATTGACATAGTATAGTTTCAGCGGCTTGGCGGCGGCGTTGCCGGGGCTCAGATCGGCGCGCGCAGGCACGCGTCCCCGCTGTTGCATCAGCGCCTGCCCTTCTACAGAAAGTAATAAATCCACCAGCAGGTGGGCGGCGTGGGGGTGCGCCGCTTTGGTGGAGATCGCGACTTGGCTGGGCGAGGTGATGATAGGATCCAACGTCTTCACCCAATCCACTGGCGCCCCGGAATTTCTCGCGTCATCCATCTCGCTTGCGTGCACCAAGGCGAGGGGGAAATCGCCCCCGATCAACAGCTTGGACAGCAGGCTGTGGCCGCGGTGGAACTGCGGATTCTGCTGCGCCAGTGCGCGCATGAAGCTCAAACCTTTTTCCCTGCCGAGATATTCCAGCATCGCGGCATACCATTCCACGTCGCCCTCGTCCAGGGCGAACTTCCCTTTCCATTTGCCCTGCAATAGATCTTGCCAGTGCTTCGGGGCCTCGGCTGCCGAAACCAGGCGCGTGTTATAACCGATAACATATTGGCGGACATAGATCGCCGCCCAGCGGCCGTCCAGGTCGACCGCGCCCTTCGGGTAGCCGCGCCCGGTCTCCGGCGAAACATACGACGCCAGCAGTCCCTCCTGATTCAGCGCATCCATATCGAGATGATTAAACGAGACCACGTCCCAAAAAAATTTGCCCGCGCCTGCCTCAGTCAGGATACGGGTGCGGATCTTCTCTCCCGGCTGGCGCAGGATGGTAAGGTGCAAAAAAGGATATTTTTCTTGCAAGAGCTTTCTGACCGCCTCCGCCTCGGAGGTGTTCATCGCGGTATACCATACCACTTCACCCTCTTTTTTCGCCGGTTCAATCCTCTGCTCGCGCGCCGGGTTTGTCTGAGCGCGCGCCTGTTCGGCGCTGAAAAAGAAAAATACAAGGCAGGAGGGAATCCACCAAACGAGAAGGAGGAATAAGGCAAGCTTGAAAATATTTTTATCTCTCGGCATGCCGGACACTATTATCGCACCATAACTTAACCTAAACCCACGCGTCAATCCTTCTCGTTTGGTGGATTCCGTCCTGCGTATCGGTGGTAGTACTCTCTTGTCCGAGACCTTCCGCGCCGCGGGTATTTAGGGCACCCGCGATGATTTACTGAGGAGAACGGTAAATAGTGCGCACCGCAGCATCCATTACGTCCCTTCTCCCTGCGGGCATGGGTATCTACACAATTCATCAACCCAATGATTCTGAAGGAACCGCCCAATCGCACCACAACACCCAACTGTCATTCCCGCGCAAGCGGGAATGAGTGCGCCCGTGAAGGCGCCACATCTGCACGGTGGAAGTCCGTGTCGGGGCAAGCCAAGGCCCCGTAGCCGAAGGTAACTGCGTCGTCGCGAGGCGGGGTGGAGAGCAACCGGAAGCGAACTGGCGGCCCGC
>DATGVQ010000233.1:0-3592 GCA_035300145.1 Acidiferrobacterales bacterium
GGCGAGATTGCCCAAGAATTTCTCGCGTTCATTAAAGGCGCCGAGCTGATTATTCACAACGCGCCGTTCGACGTCGCTTTTATTAATCACGAACTAAATCTCGCCGCCACGGATGCGAATAACGCGCCTTCTGGTTTAACAAATGTCCTTCCGCCTATTGCCTGCCTGGATGGCCATTGCACTGTATTGGATACCTTGCCGATGGCGCGCAGCCTACACCCCGGCCAGAAAAATAGTTTGGACGCATTATGTAAGCGCTACAATATCGATAACTCCCAGCGCACGTTGCATGGCGCCTTGCTTGACGCCGAGATCCTGGCGGATGTTTATCTTGCCATGACCGGCGGCCAAGCGGCTTTATTTCAAGACGGCCATGATGCCTTGAAACAAGACGTGCTGTATTCCGCCACCCGTACGCGCGATGGCGCGCGCGTCCTCCTGCAAGTGATCCGCCCCGGGGCGGAGGAAATCGCCGCGCATCAAGCGTGGCTGGAGGAGATCGATCGGAAAAGCGGCGGAAAGTGTTTGTGGAAAAAATTATATCCAGGGTAAAAACGCGGAGCGATTGAAGCGCATTAACGCCCAGGTTAAGGTGGTAGATTCCGTCGCTAAACTTCTTTTGTATTGACTGTCGCCGCCTAAGAAGTCGTAGATGCATGCCCCCCGCGCTAAATTGTATTGAATCGCGGAGTAATGGCTGACCATCCCGGGTTTTAATTTTTTGTCCGCGCCATAATCAAATCCGCTTTGATAGTTATAGACATGCCCGTCCTTGATAAAGTTGTAAAGATAGCCGACAGCCTGCGAACCGATTGTCGTTTTTATGAGTTGTATTTCCCCGTGAGCAAACCGGGATGCGATCAGGGAGCGGTGAAATTTTTCAAAAAAGTCGTTCGCGAATGCGCCTGGATGTCCTTTTTTCCGCCAATAAATCTGATGTAACTTTTTTAGCTCTATTAAAAACCCAACGGCCTGATCGGCGGTTTCCGCGATGGCAATATCGAGACGGCCGTATTTTTCAAACTCGCGTAAAGAGCGTTTGACCTGATAGCGGGTATTCGCGCCGATGGCGGCAAGATAGTCCCGCCCTTCATTTCTTAATTTATTTAAGTCAATGAAATAGCCAGGTTGTTTTGCTATAAGCCTTGTTTGTTGGATTGCCGCTGAATTGAGATGGAGAAGCTCATTGTTTTCATCCAATCCGCTTAGCAATAATTCGTCCACGTCGGTTTTTTTGCGTAAAAATTCCAGGCATTTCCGCACCACCTCCCGGCTCATGCCGTTGTCCGCCAGTATGCCATTGTATTCAATGGTGAGTTGATCGTAACGGGGATTCCCGGTCGCGTGCAGAATTAGCCGGTTTACCGGGAACATTTTGTATTTCCTTAGTCGCCGGCGCACCAGCACTCCCAGCCCCATTATTTTTCCGCTATAGCCGGCATAGAGCAGCTGCGGCCGTATTTCCGCGGGTAAGTGCGATAACCAGCAACCAATCCAGCCCCAGGAAGTAAAAAACGAATGCCGGCTTCGCGTTTGCAGATCTCGCCATAGCTCGCCGAGCGCGGGGATATCCACGATATCCATTAGACCGACTTCTATATCCCGCGTCCGCGCGAGATCGATCTGCTCAGGTTTACCGGATAAGTATCCGCCTTCAATGGTTTTTAGGTCGTTCATCGCCTTCCCTGGAACAGAATATTTTAGAAATTCATCCGCAGTTATTTGGCATGTAACGGGCTTGCGCCGGATTCCGTTAGCTTCCGCATTTTGGCTTCCGCGGCAAAAATTTCCGCAATTGTAAAATGGTGTTTGATAAAGCTTCCCAGTGTTTCCAATGCCTGATCAAAATCGCCAAGCGTCTCTATCGGAAGATCCATCATATTTGATTCGAGTTTGACGATTTGCCTTAGTAGCTTTATCTGGAATCGGACGTACTCGCGAGGCTGGCAGATGTGGGCGGCCCGGTTCTCGCCTAAGATATAACGCTGCAGTTGCGCGGATAATTCGGGATCGAAAATCTTGAATTTGGGATTCAGACTCTGTAGGGTCGAAATTAATGCATCGATTGAAAAAACAAAATTCGCGAAGTTGGTATCCGTTTGTTCGGCCTTGTAGTTCAGAAACGCCTCGTGGCAGTTATTCATTCCGCCGTAAAGGTTAATCGCCGCCTTCGCCAAACGATGCCGAGGTTGTTGGGTGTGCTGCCAGCGGGCTTTCACGATTTCAATTAAATTAGTCCACATCCCGGTTTCTCCTCAATCTATTCCATTGCAATATACTCTTTGGTTTAGGAATATCCGACTAATTGAGCTTATTATTTTAATGGAAATAGGCAGTGAAATTTAACGATTATTTCTCCGGTCAATCCGACAATTACGCCAAGTAGCGGCCAAACTAGCCGGTGGCGTTATTTACCACCCTCACCGCCGCCTGCCCATGAAGACGCCTGGGACGGCGGAACCGGGAATGGCCAGGCCGCCTTTGGGGTTGACACCTTATTCAGCGGGGGGCCGTCAGTGTCGATATTGATGCATTTTACTTTGCCCCTGCCGTTCCATACACTAACGTCCGATACTACGCTTGGGGCGTTTATGTTGACTGCTATTCCTTGCCTGTTGATGAGAGGAGGAACCTCGAAAGGGCCTTTTTTTCTCGCATCGGATCTTCCGCAGGAACCCGAGGTACGTGATCGCGTGCTGCTCTCGATTATGGGTTCGCCCCACATACGGCAGATCGACGGCATCGGCGGAGGTGATACCCTAAGCAGTAAGGTAGTAATTGTTAATCGTTCCTCGCGTCCCGGTATCGACGTCGATTATCTGTTTGCCCAAGTTGCCGTCGACGAGAATACGGTTGATACCACTCCGAACTGCGGCAACATGCTTGCCGGCGTGGCACCGTTCGCCATTGAGCGCGGCTTGGTCCCATCCTCGGATCCAATAACCACCGTCAGAGTCTTCAATATCAACACCAAAAAGATCATTGAAGCCTCGGTGGAAACACCGGGCGGCAGAGTCAACTACGAAGGCAGCATCCAGATTGACGGAGTCCCCGGCAAAGGTTCGGGGATCTTGCTCAATTTTATGGATGCAGCCGGAGCCAAAACGGGCAAGCTGCTGCCCACCGGCAACACGATAGATATCATTGATCGAATCCCGGTGTCATGCGTCGATTTTTCCACCCCCATGGTTTTCCTCGCGGCTGCGTCTGTCGGAAAAACCGGATACGAAACTAAACAAGAGCTGGACACCGACAAAGACCTGCTGGCAAAGCTCGAGCAGCTTCGTCACCGGGCGGCGCTGTTGATGGGCATGGGCGACGTGTCGGGCCGGGTCCTGCCCAAGCTCGCCCTGCTCGCGCCTCCCCGCCACGGCGGCGATATTACTTCCCGTTATTTTGTTCCCTGGAACTGCCACGCCGCGCATGCCGTCACCGGCGCACTGTGCCTGGTTGCCGCCTGCAGCATTCCGGGAAGTGTCGCCGCACTAAACAAACGTGACGCAAAAGATCCGGGCGTGATCAGGATCGAGCATCCGGCCGGCTCGCTTGAGACCCGGATAGAAGTCGAACACCATGCCGATACTGAACTGCC
>DATGVQ010000234.1:0-3095 GCA_035300145.1 Acidiferrobacterales bacterium
GCGTGCGGAACGGACACCGCTGGTGGATTCGCCGCGTGGCGGCTTAATCCACCCTACTTCACCGGACCGCCAAGGCCAATGACATCTTGCAAAAGATCATCCGCGCCAATCGCCGGTTAAGTTTCAAACAGAATGGCGCACTACACTAGCACCCGGCGGCTACAATGCGATGCGCGGGCACGGGGGCATTACCGCGCGCGTATTACTAACCGGTGAAATCGCGCTCGGTGCGGCGGTGCGCTTTGTCAAGGCCTGATGGCTACCTCAATCGCACAATGGCGCGAGCTTATTTCTTTTTAGGTTCCCCGTGCTTGGACTTGGCCTCCTGTATGGTTTTTTTGCACTCCGACGAAACCTGTTGCTCATTTTCCTTTAGGCAACGCGCAATGCGGCCGCCGCCGGGTTCGACGCCTTTACATAATTTTTCCGCATCGCCCTTGCAGGCTTGCTGATTTTTTTCCATTTCCGCCTTCATCGTCTGCATTTGGTCTTTGCAGGCTTGCGACAGCTCGGTCTCATGCTGTTTCATGCATTGGGCAATACGGCCGCCACCCGGTTGTACGTCTTTACAGAGCTTCTTTGCATCCGCCGCGCACGGGCCCTCCTGCGCAGACGCTATCGGCGTTAAAGAATAAAACGCCAACAGCGTTACGCTGAGCGCAATCGACACAATTTTTTTGCACGAGTTCATCACTGCCTCCGGGATTATTGTCTGGTATTAATCAGCATAGTCGATAAATGAAAAACAACAACCAGGCGTTTTGGGCATAGCCGGTCTCAGGTTTAAGCCTTAAGAACCTGCACAATTTGATCGCTGGTTTTTTTGGCGTCGCCAAATATCATCATGGTTTTATCCATATAAAACAGCTCATTGTCGAGACCGGCATAACCGCTGGCCATGCTGCGCTTATTCACCAGTATGGTACGGGCCTTGTTGGCCTCCAGTATCGGCATCCCGTAAATCGGGCTTTTAGAATCCGTTTTCGCCGCCGGATTGACCACATCGTTGGCGCCGATGATAAAAGCCACGTCAGTGTCGCCAAACTCACTATTGATTTCATCCATTTCGAACACCTGATCGTAAGGCACCGCCGCCTCGGCGAGAATCACATTCATATGTCCCGGCATGCGGCCGGCAACCGGATGGATGGCATAACGCACTTTAATCCCCCTGCCGCCCAGCAGACTCACCATTTCCTGCAAGGCATGCTGGGCATGCGCCACGGCGAGACCGTAACCGGGAACGATAATGATGCTGCCCGCATTGCTGAGAATAAACGCGGCATCTTCCGCGCTGCCGCTCTTCACGCTGCGTTGAGGTATGGCTTGCGCGGCCGAAGCCTCGCCGCTTACACCAAACCCTCCCAATAGAACATTCACAATCGAGCGGTTCATGGCCTTGCACATAATATAGCTTAGGATCGCGCCCGAGCTCCCGATCAACGCGCCGGCGATAATGAGCATATTGTTGTTCAGCGTGAAGCCGATGCCGGCCGCCGCCCACCCGGAATAGGAATTAAGCATGGATATCACTACCGGCATGTCCGCCCCGCCGATCGGCGCAATAACCAACACGCCCAGCAGCAATGCGATCCCAATCATGCCGAGGAACGGACCCCAGGCCTGATTGACAACGAACACCACGCCGAAACCCGTCATCAGCAAAAATAAGGCGAGATTAAACGGGTGTTGGCCGCGGAATAGCAGCGGCGCGCTCCGAATAAATCCACTCAGTTTGCCGAATGCCACCACCGAACCGGTAAACGTAATCGCGCCGATGAAGGTGCCGATGAACATCTCGATCCGGTTGGCTAGCTCCAAACCGCCGCCAGGCCGGGCAATGCCGTAAGTGGCCGGACTGTAAAGCGCGGATATGGCGATCAGCACCGCGGCCAATCCCACCAGCGAATGCATCGCCGCAACCAGCTGGGGCATGGCGGTAATCTTAATCCTCTGCGCGATTACCGTGCCTATCAGGCCGCCAAACAATAAGCTAAACAGAATAAGACGGTAATTCAGCACACCCGGTTGCAGGAAGGTGGTGACAATCGCCACTACCATCCCCAGCATTCCATAAAGATTGCCGCGCCGGGCAAAACTGGGCGAACTCAAACCCCGGAGAGCGAGGATGAACAGGATGGAGGCAAACAGATAGGCGAGTGCCGCTTGATTCGCTGACATGGAGGATGGCTACTTCTTCTTGAACATGCCCAGCATGCGCTGAGTCACCAGAAATCCGCCGACAACATTCACGCTTGCCAGGGCTACGGCGATAACGCCGAGCAGGGTGCCGAGATCGGCCTTTACCGGGCCCGCCGCGAGCATGGCGCCGACGATGATAATTCCCGAAATAGCATTGGTCAGCGACATGAGCGGCGTATGCAATGCCGCGGTAACATTCCACACCACGTGGTAGCCGACAAAAATGGCTAATATAAAGACGGTGAGGCTAAATATGAACGGATCGACCCCCGTCTGCGCCGCGGAAGCCGCGGCGGCAGTGACAACAGCTTCATTCATCATTATGCTCCTTATGCTTCTTTTAGTTTTTGCTCGGGCGTTATAGGCGTTTTTTGCTGCAGCGGTTTCCCATCCAGGCACACCAAGGTGCCGGCGATGATTTCATCCGCGCGATTAATATTAGGCAGACCGGTCTTGGAATCGAGCAGCAGATTGAGAAAATTCAGCGCATTGCGCGCATACAGCGCACTCGCATCCGCCGCCACTAAACTCGGTAAATTGGACAGGCCTATCAAAGTCACCCCGTGCTTTTCCACCACCTTGTCCAGTTCCGACAGCGCGCAGTTGCCGCCCGCTTCCACCGCCATGTCCACGATCACGGCGCCCGGCTTCATCGCCTTTAGGGTTGCCTCGGAGATCAAGCGCGGCGCTGGCTTGCCGGGAATAAGGGCGGTGGTGATGATGATATCGGATTCGATCGCCCGTTGCTGAATCAACTCAGCTTGTTTGCGTTTATACTCTTCCGACATCTCGCGCGCATAGCCTTCGGCAGTCTCCGCCTGTTCAGTTTCCACCTGTGGGATTTCCACAAATTTAGCGCCAAGGCTCTCAACTTGCTCTTTGACGATAGGACG
>DATGVQ010000235.1:0-13699 GCA_035300145.1 Acidiferrobacterales bacterium
TGGGCGCATGCGGTTGCCGCGGCCGCGAAGCTGATAGGGCAGGCGCCGGAGAAATTATTAAGCGCGGAAGAGCTGGGTGCGGTCCGCAACAAGGCCGACCCCGCGGTATTGTTTTGAAGCGGCGCAGGCCCGCATTTACCAGAGATCTAATGTAGGTTGGGTTAAGCCGCGGTAGCGGCGAACCCAACAAAATCATAGATTTGATGGGTCCGCTCTGCTGTACAGGATGTACGAATGCCGGTCGCTCTCGGCATCCTGCCTCTCGCGGCACTTGCACCTCCCTGTGCGTCGCGAGCGCAGGGATGTGCAGGAGCGGCCGCTACCCATCCTACATGACAATATGGAAGACAGGACATTACTTTTGCATTTACCAATAAGTCGCCGAGATTGGCAAAGCACTCTAAAGCAACCTATTAAAGACGGCTTGCGGCCAGCGCCGCGCCCATCAACCCGACTTTGGGATTCATGATCACGCGCACAGGTATCGTGGCAAGAAACGGGGAAAGACGGCCTTTGTTTAAAAACGCGCGCATGAATGCCCCGTCCGCCAGCCGGTCAATAATTTTAGGCGCGATGCCGCCGGCGATGTATACCCCGCCCGCGGCCAATACGGTTAACGCAAGATTCCCCGCCTGCGCGCCGAAAATGCCGATAAAAAGGTCCAGCGCCTGGCGCGCGAGCGGGTCTGTTTTCGCAAGCGCCGCCGATGTCAGCGCCGCCGGATCAGGCGTGTCTTGAATGAATGAAGTTGAATCGGAACTATGGCTGCGCAGGAAGTCGTAAAGATTGACCAGGCCGCGGCCGGAGAGAATGCGTTCATAAGATACGCGCGGGAATCGCTGCATTAAATAACGCAACAGCGCGATCTGTAATTCATCGGTCGGGGCGAAATCGACATGCCCGCCTTCGGCGGCCAGCACCTCATAGTGGTCCTGCTGCCAGATCAGCAGCCCTTCGCCCAACCCGGTGCCGGCGCCGATCAGGACGCGGGTGCCGCGCGGCTTCCGCTTGCCGGTTTGTAACTCCCGGAAATCTTCCGGCGCCAGCGCCTCGATGCCGTAACCGGTCGCCTGGAAGTCGTTGATCAGGCGCACTTTAGGGATATTTAAGGTGTGAGACAAACCATTACTATCTAATGTCCAGGGTAGATTGGTGAGATGGGTATGTTGGCCGGCAGCGGTCACGTTAATCGGCCCGGCGACGCCGAAACAGGCGGCGTCCAGCGTCAAGGGCGCAATGCGCGCGGCTGCCGACTGCATAAATTCATTGACGACAGCGGTAAAGTCGCCATAAGCTCGGTTAATGTAGCGCCGTTCGTCAATGACACGGTAGCTGTCCCGCGCGAAATCGGCAATTTGCAGCAGCGTCTTAGTCCCGCCTATATCCCCCGCCAGCACCGCCATCATCATTTACCCTGGAATGAACGCAAGCACATATAATAAACACAAGGTGTCCTGGCCGCTTCCGACAAATCGAGCCCGCGTAGGGTGCAATAGCGCAGCGTATTGCACCGCATGTTCACCCGCTACTCCCCGGCAACGCTATCCACGACATCCACTCCGCCCCACTCCGCAGGATAAATACCCCGCGCCACGCATCGGGCATCTTTCCTCTTGCTAGATTAAGCTGTGTGAATTATACTAACTAGCGTGTTAATTATCCAATAAGGGGGGACCCTGTGAAACCACCTCAGCACGGACACGGCCACAACCCGCAAAGCCGAGAAAGGAAAAGGCGGGTCGTGCTGGCGCGCGCAGTCTCCCGCCTGTTCGATAGCTGGCAACTGAGTGCCGCCTATAAATTGGCCCTGCTTGGTCTTTCAGCGGCGAACCGGGCGGCGTTGGCGCGTTACGATCGTGGCGAACCGCTCGCGGCAAGTCGAGATCTTTTGGACCGGGCGGGTCACCTTCTTGGGATTCACAAGTCGCTCAAGCTTCTCTATCCCCGCAATCCAGAGGTTGTGCGGAGATGGATGACGTCGGCGAACCAGAAGTTCCATGGCGAGACCCCGGTGGAGGTCGTGAGCCGCTTTGGGTTTCCGGGGCTCGTTATGGTGCGTGGCGTGCTCGACGCCATGCGCGGACGCTAGGACAGGACGCCGACGTTGGAAATAAATCGCCTTAACGTCACTACCGATTCTCAACGCGACTGGCACCGTATCATCGTTAGTCTTCGCGCCGGCATCGACTTGTTCGCGGAGCTGGTCGACGATCCCGCCGACCAGCAGATTCTCATCGACCACGAAATGGCGACCAAACCCTATCGGGGCGAAAATCCAACCATCGGGCGGCCGTTCGAAGAGGCCTCCATTTATGACCCCATTGTAGAGGCCATCGCCTGGCCCTTCGAACATCCGTGCCGCTCCCGGTTTTCCACCGGGAGTTTCGGGGTGTGGTATGGCGCCGATGAACTACTCACGTCGGTTCATGAAACGGTACATCGCTTCCGGATTAATACGTTGGCCAGCGATGCCGCGAGGCGGGAACAGGAAATTGTTCAGGAGCGCCGCGCTCATCTGGTCACCTGTAAAGCCGCTCTCGTCGATCTCCGGCCGCATCTTGAAAGCGAGCCGGCGCTTTGTGACCCAAACGATTACAGCGCTTGCCAGGCGCTGGGGGCGCGCATCTACCATGCCGCGCTGCCCGGTGTCCTCACTCGATCGGCGCGCCGCCCTAAGGGTCTCATTGTTGGCGTCTTTCGCGAAGATACGCTCAGCAACGTACGAACTGTCTGCTATCTCACCTATCGCCTGGATGTCCCGACCGGCCGTGTGCGTGTAGAGCGAGATCCTGGGCAGACCTGGATAGAACTCGTGCCCTGAAATCTATTTTCCTCAATACCCGCAATCGTGGATTTCGTGGAATTTCAATCCGGCAATTCCAGCCCCGCGTAGAGCTCGTAGGATGGGTGAAGCTCAGCGAGCGTAACCCATCATCTTTTTCCGAACCGATTTCACGTCGCCTAGCTCCGCACGTGCCGAATCCTTGAGATAGAGTCAAAGCCGTGGGTAGCGGTGGAATTTGACGTAGCGTTTGCGCGATGGGTTGCGCTGCGATGAATAGGGATATTCAAGTGCCGTGCCCTACAGGGAAGTAGTAATGCCGGTCGCTTCCGGCATCCTGCCTCCCGCGACACTTGCACATCCCTGTGCGTCGCGGGCGCGGGGACGCCGGGAGCGGCCGAGCGGTCCCTTTCGGCATCCTGCCTCTCGGGACACTCGCACGTCCCTGTGCATCGCAGCATGCGCAGGAGCGGCCGCTTCACCCATCCTACGCGCGCTTCTGCCGCATCAATTCTGTTTGACCTATATATCGATATACGATATACTACCAACATGATAAGGAGTATCAAGGGCAAAACGACCCAGGATATCTACGACGGTATCAACAGTCGCCAAGCCCGCAGGATACCCCGCGAGATACACGACAAAGCCACGCGGCTTTTGGATCAGATTGACGCCGCACCGAATCTGGATTTCCTGCGCGTCCCGCCGAGCAACCGATTGGAAAAGCTACGAGGCGATCCGGCGGGATATTGGAGCCTTAGGATCAACGACCAATGGCGAATTATTTTCAGATGGCAGAATAAAGACGCGCTGGATGTTGAAATTACTGATTACCATTAGGTGATAAACTATGTTACCCAAGAAACGGCCGCCCACACACCCCGGTGAAATGCTGCTCAAGGAGTTCCTTGAACCGCTTGGCGTGACACAAAAGGAGTTTGCTGAACATCTCGGCTGGACCTATGCCCGCTTGAATGAAATCGTCAATGGTCGACGTGGTGTAACGGCAGAGTCGGCCCTGGCGATTGGTGACGCCCTTAAGACCGGGCCGGAGTTCTGGCTGAACCTTCAGCGAAACCGGGATATCTGGCAATCCATGCGGCATCACAAAAAAGTGCCCCCGTTAAAGAAAGTCGGCTAACGCAGCTACCCACTTCCAAGCGCGTAGGGTGGAAAAGCGCAGCGCCTTCCGCCGCTAGACTTCGTAGGGCGCAATAGCGTGAGCGTATTGCGCCGAGTGAAAGGCGAGAACACGAAACGAAAGCGACATCCGGCGCATGACGGCTACTGCCTAATGCGCCCTACTTGCTCAACGTTCGACATGAGGAACTGCCAAACAGCGCGGCTGTTTGGCAGCCCCCTCGATGGAGGAGTTAGGCTCGTTTTTCATTGGCAAGTTTGCCGAGCCGGAAGGCAAGCGCGCAGACCGCGATGATTGTTGCCAGGGAACTTGCTGCCATTGCCACGACAGAGGGCGGAGGTGGCGCGACGGTCATTCCGGCGACCGTGAAGGCGAGTATGAAAAGCGATAGCGCCGTAAGCCCAAGCCTCTTCGCCCGCGACAGGCTCGCGCCCGGTACGAACAGGCAAAGACCTGCCACAACAATGAGCGCCTCGACCACCAATGCGACCGGCATGCTTTGCCACAGGCCGAGACCAACCTTCGTTGAGTTTGCACCCACGAGGGGCATCTCGGGCACATGGACAAGCGCGTCGAGGAGCCAATGCGAGAACATGGCCGCGCCGATGAGCGCCGCAGCGCGCAACTTCCGCTCACTCAGGCGCGGATACCAAAGAAGGACGGCGACGCTTGCCAGCGCTGACCAGGCAAGGCTTGCGAGCAACCCATGCGAATAGGGGAAGACGAACTCCGCCTGATGTGTGCTGCCAAAGTTGGCCGGGATGGTGGCAGATTCCCAACCCAGCAGGACAAGCAGCCAGAGTAAGACGTCAAGAAGCAGGGCGGCGGAGATAAACATGCCGACATTGACGCGCCGTTCTGCTCGCCCGATAGCCAGTGCTGCGCCTACGTGACCTGCAAACATGGTGGCCTCCTTGGCGGGAAGAGCCTAACAGTTTATTAGACAGACGCTCAAATTACAGGAACTAGACGGCGTCCGTATAGCATCTTGGCCGGTCGAATTCTGACCGGTAGGTTGACGGCCAAAACCAGCCATTCGCTCTTCACGGCTTCCTTTCTGCGCCACCGATTCTGTCAGCACTATTGGCGACGATATTCGGACGCTGAATCACCAATCCTATTGCGCATCAACCAATTGCGCTGGCATCATTGGCGTCCGTATTATTAAAGAATGTCTGGACGCAGGCGTCCGGCTATTAACGGTTAGGCTCCACGCGAGGGTACATGAGACAACAGCTAGCTTCGACGCGAGTTGTACCGCTAAAAATAAAGATACTTCGTCTGGTTGCGACTTTCGGAGCGCCACTGCTTTTGTTGATTGGCGTCATTTGGCCCGGGCTCGTGATCGACCAGATAACCCTTTCCACCATCGCCCTCGCTCTGATCCTTATCGGACTTTCTACCTTCATTGATCCAGCCGTTAAACTTTACCGTCCGCAAAATCTGGTAATCGTTATAACCTTAGTCATCTTCACAACCTACGTCGTAGGTCACTTCTTTTGGCGTGCCGGTAGCATTGTTGCCGAGGCTACGTTCGATCCGGGCATAGCACCGTTTGACATTACGGTACGCGAAGTTCCTGTGCCTGTTACTCACTCGCACCATTTCATTATTACCCTGAAACGCGGCCGATATCCGGTTACATCCTTTCGGTATTTTTGGATTGCCTACACGCCGAAAAGCGTCAAGATCGAGTGGACGCAGCTTGAGACTTTTAAGGTCATATTCGATGAGCGATATGTGGCGACGTGTAATTGGAGCTGGGGCAGAGAGGCGACTTGGACCATGCAGGTGCCGCCGGGAGCGCAAGCCCCGGGTGATCAACCGTGATGTTGATGAACTCACGCCTAACTCAGCGCCGCGCCAGACGCGGCACAGTACGCCGCGCTGGTGAGTTTAGCCGAGCGCTACCCTAAGGTTCTGGAGTACGTGAGTGTGTCGCAGATTGATTGCCACTTGGGAGACCTGACCATGAGTGATAAAATAAAAACCAGCAGTAGTCTTAAGGGATTTCTGGCCCCCACGAGAACGCCGATGTCTTCCCGGCGTCGGCCCTTGCCAGAGGAGATCTGCAATGTCCAAGACCGTAATGTTGATCCATGGAGCCTGGCTGACGCCGGCCGCCTGGGGCCTGTTACGCGCCCGCTATGAAGCGCGGGGTTATAAAGTCACGGCGCCGCCCTGGCCTCTCGAAGACGTGCCGTCGGCAAGATGACGATCGGCAAAATCATCGACCACTACGAGAAGCTGATCCGGGCCTTGCCCGAGTCGCCGATCATCATGGGCCATTCGTATGGCGGCCTATTCAGCAAAAGGTCTTCGAAAGGAGGCGTGTCATGATTCTGGGTATGTCGACATCCACGTTTACTTGGGTGCACGTTGTCTTGAGTCTGATAGGGATTTTCTCCGGAGCCGTCGTCCTGTTCGGCATGTTCAGCGCGAAAAGACTCAACGGCTGGACGGCGCTCTTTCTCGCCACCACGGTTTTGACGGGCGTGACCGGGTTCTTTTTTCACTCCGTCAGTTTCGGGCCGCCCCATGTGGTCGGCGTCATATCGCTGGTGGTGCTGGCGGTCGCGATCCTCGCGCTCTATGTCTATAGCCTCACGGGATCCTGGCGCTGGATCTACGTCGCAGGCGCCGTGGCGGCCCTCTATTTCAATGTCTTCGTCGGGGTCGTACAGGCTTTCCAGAAGCTGCCGTTCCTGAAGCCGCTGGCGCCGACACAATCCGAGCCGCCATTCCTTGCCGCGCAGTTCGTCGTGCTGGCGATCTTCGTCGTGCTTGGCGTCGTGGCGGTAAGGTCGTTTCACCCCGAGACCAAAGTACCCGCGTCAATCTCGGTTTGAGCTTACACAACGGTACCAATTAATGATGGATACATCGCCATGACCGTTTTAGCTCCGCCAGTCCCGTTGACCCTTTCCGCGCGTATCGACCAGATGTTTCCGGCGTTGACACCTGTGCAGATTGCACGGATCGCGGTGCACGGGCGCGTGCGTCCGGTCCGGCGCGGAGAAGTGCTGGTCGAGGTGGGGGATCATGTCGTGCCTTTCTTCGTGGTCACGGGAGGCGAGGTCGAGATCGTGCGGCCATCCGGCACCAGCGAGGAGCCGGTCGCGGTCCATGGACCGGGTCACTTCACCGGCGAGATCAACATGCTCTCGGGCCGCCGCGCGCTCGTACGGGCGCGCGTCAGCGAGTCGGGCGAAGTGATCGAGCTGGATCGCGAACACATGCTGGCGCTTGTGCAGACCGACGCCGAGATCGGCGAAATCCTGATGCGGGCCTTTATCCTTCGCAGGGTGGAGTTGATTGCGCACGGGCTCGGAGACGTCGTGCTCATCGGCTCCAGTCATTGCTCCGGAACGCTCCGCGTCAAGGAGTTCCTCACGCGCAACGGCCATCCGTACTCGTACATCGACCTCGATAGTGAAGCCGACGTCCAGGGTATGCTGGATCGGTTCCACGTCGCCATCGCGGACATACCCATTCTGATCTGTCGTGGCGACGTGGTGCTCCGCAACCCGACCAATCAGCAGATCGCCGACTGCCTCGGCTTCAACGACGCGATCGACCAGACGCAGATACGCGACGTCGTCATCGTCGGCGCCGGACCATCGGGGCTCGCGGCGGCCGTGTACGCCGCGTCGGAAGGACTTGATGTCCTGGTGCTGGAGACAAACGCGCCCGGAGGACAGGCCGGCTCCAGCTCGAAGATCGAGAACTATCTCGGCTTTCCGACGGGCATCTCGGGTCAAGCCCTCGCGGCGCGGGCGTACACCCAGGCGCAGAAGTTCGGGGCGCAAGTGATCATCGCGCAGGGCGCCAAACAACTGGCGTGCGACCGGAGGCCGTACGCCGTTGAGATCGATAACGGTCTGCGCGTGCCGGCACGTACCGTCATCATCGCGACCGGCGCCGAGTATCGGAAGCCGTCCCTCGGCAACCTATCGCAGTTTGAAGGCGCGGGTGTGTACTACGGCGCGACATTCATGGAGGCGCAGTTGTGCCGTGGTGAAGAGGTGATTGTGGTGGGGGGTGGAAACTCCGCCGGCCAGGCCGCAGTCTTCCTCGCGCAGGCGGCCAAGCGTGTGCACATGCTCATCCGGTCGAGCGGGCTGGCGGAGAGCATGTCGCGCTATCTGATTCGCCGCATCGAACAGAACCCCGCCATCGTCTTGCGAACGCATACGGAACTCACGGCCCTCGAAGGGGGTAGCCATCTTGAACACGTCAGCTTACGGAACCATCAGACCGGGACCACGGAAACTCACGATATCAGGCACGTCTTCGTCATGGCAGGCGCCGCTCCCAGCACCCACTGGCTTGACGGGTGTGTCGTACTCGACGCGAACGGCTTCATCAAGACCGGACCCGATCTAACACGGGACGAATTAACCGCCGCGCATTGGCCGCTCGCCCGGGCTCCCTATCTCCTCGAAACGAGTCTGCCCGGCGTGTTCGCGGTCGGCGACGTCCGGGGCGGCAATATCAAGCGTGTGGCGTCAGCCGTCGGCGAGGGATCGATTGCCATCGCGTTCGTACATCGGGTACTCCACGAGTAAAGGAAAAACCATGGCATCCAACGAATCCTGCTCTCATCTTCGCGCCATTACCACCGTCAAACACGCGAAACGCCGGGAGTGCGCCGAGTGCGTGAAGATCGGCGAAGAATGGGTCCATCTGCGCACGTGTCAGGAGTGCGGCGCGACGTTATGTTGCGACAACTCAACCAACCGGCACGCCACCAGGCATGCGCAGGTGAGCGGGCATCCCGTGATCGCATCCGCCGAGCCCGGGGAGCGTTGGCTGTACTGCTATCCGGACGACGCCTTTGCGGAATACTGAACTGACAGACGGCGCCTTCGCGAACCGAGCTCGTCGGCCAGCGTAGGATGGGTGAAGCTCAGCGAGCGTAACCCATCGTCTTTTTCCGAACACGTGCCGAATCCCTAGATAGAGTCAAAGCCGTGGGTAGAAGCTCGTAGGGCGGAAAAGCGCAGCGCCTTCCGCCGCTAGGCCGCGTAGGGCGCAATAGCGTGAGCGTATTGCACCGAATGAAAGGCGAGAACACGAAACGGAGAATTGAAAGCGACATCCGCCGCATGACGGCTACTGCCTAATGCGCCCTACTTGCTGCCCTACGCAAAAGCGCGATATACCGGATCAGCCAGTCACGGCGGCGTTCCAGCGGATTGACGGTGAAAAGAGGTGCCGCCCGTAAACCTCTTCAAATCGCATGTTCCTGATCTTCCGCAACACCATCGCCCGTTTCATCTCGCCCCCCTTTCAAGCCCGCGCGCACCCGGAATAGGGTCACGTCTTGCCTTTTGATATTTTGTCTTTCACTGCCCTTGATAAGACGGATCATGGCAGCGTAATGCCGGCCGATAAGTGACGCGAAACCGACAACGGGACTGCGTGCTTATATAGAACACGGGAACCCATCCGCTTAGAAAATCCCGATACAGATTTTATTGCCTCGATTTTAGGTTAAGTTTACGATGTAGCCATGTTTATAAACTAAGCCGATAAAATTTTAGGTATTTTATTGGGGCCTACTTTTAGTTAGGCTTTGTTACGAGAGAGTACGCCATGTCTGAAATCTTCGGTTTCGATGCCTTCTCCCCCACGGAAATCGCTGCGCGGGTCGAAACAATCGGTGTGGCCAAGGCGCGTCTGCCGCTACTTTCCATGCTAATGCTGAGTGTATTGGCCGGAGCTTTTATCGGCTTGGGTGCGCTCTACTTTGTGCTTGTCAAATCCGACCCTTCCTTGGGCCTTTGCCGCCGGGCAGGTACTCGGCGGCGTGGCCTTTGCTTTGGGGTTGATCCTCGTGGTCGTCGCTGGCGCGGAGTTATTTACTGGGAATAATCTGTTGGCGATGGCTTGGGCCGACGGGAAGATTTCCACTCTCGATCTGCTGCGAAACTGGGCGATTGTTTGCGGCGGCAATTTCATCGGTGCAGCCGGATTAGCGCTGCTGGTTTTTCTCTCCCGTCATCCTGAAATGAACAACGGTGCAATTGCGCAGGAATATCTCAGGATTGCCGTAGCCAAGGTCGCCATGCCATTCTGGATGGCCTTCTTCAAAGGCATCCTCTGTAATGTCCTGGTCTGTATGGCGGTATGGATGGCGCTTGCCGGACGAAGCGTTATCGACAAGGCTGTGGCAATTGTCTTTCCCATATCTGCGTTCGTTGCGGCCGGCTTCGAACATAGCGTCGCCAACATGTACTTTATCCCGCTTGCCATGCTGCTGCAGACCTTCGAGAACATCGGGGTGACCGCCAATACCGTTACTTGGGTTGGTTTCTTCAGCAACCTAGTGCCGGTAATACTGGGCAACATTATCGGCGGCAGTGTGCTGGTGGGGTTGGTATATCACGTCATCTACCGGCGGGCGCCAGGCCAGAATCTGACCAGTCGGGGGCCTAGCGCGTAGGGCGGAAAAGCGCAGCGCTTTCCGCCGCTAGGCTTCATTCGCGTTCACCTGCCTGCAAATCCGGAACCTTACCCGCCCAATTCTTTAGCAAGCGTAGCGTGCCGTGCGCACGATTAATTCTTGAGTCGCCACGGAGTCTACGCTTAAGGTAGTCGTAGCATGCGTTGGCCTTCGGCGGAAGGCGCTGCGCTTTTCCGCCTTACGTGCTGACGACACGACTCGGCACGGTTGCTACTGCGGAGGCAGCTTTAGCGATGCCTCATAGGGTTTTTAGCAGGAGGGCACGAGCCCCCCCAGACCGCCGAAATCCTCTCTGCTTCTATTGATGAAGAGTATGGGTGCGGATCATATCCAAACAATATACGCTCACGCGTTGACGATGCGTGTTAGAATATATAACGAAAATGCTGAATTCGGTTGCAGCGGTTCAATTCATAAAGCGGATAGGCAGCGGCAAAACGAAGCCGTGCCTGTTGTCTTGTTTTCTTGAATCCGGAGAAGAGATAGAGGTGATAGCCAAATTCTCCGCCGGCTGCGAGCGAGGTGTTGGTGGATTGGTGGCGGAAGCGATTGCGGCCATGTTGGCAGTTGATCTCGACTTACCCATTCCTGAGCCGACCCTCGTAGAGATTGATCCGGACTTTGTTGGGACTATTCCGGATATGGAAGACGCAGACAGGATGCGCGCCAGTGTTTCAGTTGCATTCGGTTCTAAGAAGTTGCCTCCGGGATTTTCATTGGTTCCCAAAGATAAGGCCATACCACGTGCGTTGGCTGTTCAGGCGGTGGAGATCTTCGCATTTGATGCTCTGATCCAAAACCCGGATCGTAGGCCAGAGAATCCTAATTGCCTCTCCGATGGTCGTAATTTTGCGATTTTTGACCATGAATTGGCGTTCATGACCAAGGGAATCGTAGGGTGGAAACCGCCCTGGAAGGTTGGCGGATTGAGTTTTTTTAGTCATTCAGGGGTGCATATCTTCTATAATGAACTCAAGGGTAAAGCACTCAACTTTGACCGGTTGGCGGGTGCTTGGGAGGCGGTATCTGATGCGCGGCTACAGAAATATGAAAAAGCTCTTCCCTTAGTATGGGCAAATGACGGTGGAGTAGCGCAGGCAGCTTTAACCTATGTTGCCCAGGTAAGAAATAATATCGGTTCGGCGCTCGCTGAGGTTACGAGGATTTTACAATGAAATTGCCATATGCATATACGTATACAGTGCTGCGGTACGTACACGACATTACGACGGGTGAGTTCGTGAACGTGGGTGTGGCGCTGTATGCGCCCGAGGCTTGCTATGCGAGTGCTTTATGCCGAACTACTTATGGAAGACTAGCTAAAGTGTTTCCAGGCGTTAGTGGAGAACACTTTAAGTCATTAATGCGCCACATCCAGGCCCGATTCGAAGAATTTGGCGAGCGTTTGAATGCACAAATCTCGCTAGAGAAGATGGAATCAGTCCTGGATTTGGCGCGCTCCATTCTTCCCACAGATGACAGCTCTTTGCAGTGGTCACCGTCTGGGGCAGGGCGGACAGATGATCCATCGCAGATGCTAGAACGTCTATATGAACGCATGGTAAGGCGTTATGACGACAAACAAACGAAAGAACGCCGAACTGAAGAAGATGTCTGGCGCAATTTCAAGCACCATCTTGAAGCGCGTCGCTTGCTTCAGTTTTTCCAACCAAAAAAGATTGCTGTTCAAGATGACGAAGTTGACTTCCAGTATGCGTGGAAGAACGGTGTCTGGCATTGCTTAGAGCCTGTTTCGTTTGATCTAAGCTCCCCCGATAGCATTAAGGACAAGGCGCATCGTTGGCTTGGGCAAATAACCAGCATTTCGAACGCATCTGATCACTTTAGGCTTTATCTGTTAGTCGGGCAGCCCCAAGACGACGCCCTTCGAGGTGCATTCGATAATGCGCTGAGTATATTGGGGAAAATCCCAGTGGATAAGGAGATATATCTTGAACAACAGGTGGGTGATCTGACTGAGCGGATCGCTCAGGAGGTTGGAACACATCGCGATAGTACTGATTGACGCAGCGATGCAAGCTCACAGGTGTACCCACTTCCACGGACACATGGTTAAGGGACAACGATCTGATCTTCATACCGCACTGGGTTGATGTAGTCCACTCTTTATGCAGACGTTCACGGTTATAAAACACCTCGATCCACTCGAAGATCGCGTTGCGCGCTTACCCTATGCGGACGCGGCTGGTGTTGAGGTTAAACTCAGTCTCTTGTCTGGGTATTTTGCGACGGCAGGCTATCAAGCGGAGCTTTGCAAAACGGGTTTTCCATGCAGCCATACCGCCTTAAGCGCGCTGCTAAACACGCAACGCCGGGTTCATCCGGCTTTGTCGCCAGGCATCCTCGCTTCCATCTGGAATAATTCCGATACACTCAGGCCAAAGGCCAGCGCCAGCTTTTCGACATTATCGAGGCCCACATTACACGTCGCCCGCTCGATGGCGCTGATATAGGTGCGGTGCAAACCACTGGCCTGCGCTAACTCCTCTTGCGACCAATGGCGTATAAAGCGCAACCACCTAAGCTTTTGTCCTAGCAGTTCCCGTGCACGCATGTCCATAGCGATTTACTCCTCACTTAGGAAAAAGGAACGGGAAATAGGGCTAAAATAACGGCGAAAGCAGGGAATTTTTATAGCAGTTGGCATGAGGCCTCCTTAATTGTTAGTTAAAGGTGGCTCATTAAAAAGCGGCCCCTGACGTACTCTCAGGGCCGCTTGACTGCTATCCATCGCTACCTGAAAAGAATTAGCGACAAAATGTATAATATTGGCAGCCCTAAGCCTTGCCTTCGGCAAGATTAGGGTTAGTCGCCCGGCGGGTGGTTACACACCTACCGGGCGATGCTTTTTAGTGAGAAAAATACAAAAACTACGATAACCGGATACTCGGACATTGTCAATCGGTTACCCTATATTTTGATATCCTTTCTATATACGCCTACTACCATGCGGCTTTTAATATAAATCTCTACGTCTTCCGGCGTGGTAAACCACTGCATTCCCATTTTGGTTGCTTTAAGCCGGCCGCGTTTTGCCATCTTCTGTAAATAATTCGCCCCCAGGCCATAAATTTCTTCTGCCTGGGCGAGAGTAATTAATTGGTCGCTCTTTGGTTTCTTCAACTTGCACCTTTATAGAAATTAGGGACTCGTTATTCCATTAAATCAAAATCAACGAAAGTGCCCTCAACAGCGAAGTCATTTGCAAGGAGGAAGACCAGGCATGCTGCGGAACTATCCCACCGCTGATTAGAAGTTGAGCTCGCTTTTCTTGTTTGCTTCC
>DATGVQ010000236.1:0-9745 GCA_035300145.1 Acidiferrobacterales bacterium
GCTATCCACAAGCTTGAAATCCGGCGCCCTGCCGCCAACCTTCGGCAGTTCGCCGCTGGTATTAATCGGTTTGCCGCGTAAAGTAATCTTCGCCATTTTTATCTCCTTAAAGTGAAGTTGTCTTTTGGGTAGGATGTGAGCCGGTTCTGCTTTTAGTAATGATACGCGCTAAATTTTCCGCATAATTTTGGATGTCGGCTTCGGTTTTGGTTTCGGTCGCACATACCAAAATCGTTTCGCCTAATTCCGGATAATAGGGCGTTAAATTGAAACCACCAAGAATGCCCACTATCTCAAGCCCGGATAAAACCTCCGCAACCGGCATATTTAAACGCAATACCACTTCATGAAAGTAGGGGCGACTGAATACCCGTTCAACCCCGGCCATAGTGGCCAATTTTTCCGCCAGCATCGTGGTATTGGCATGGCACTGCGCGGCAACGCGCTCTAACCCTTGCGGCCCAAGCAATGCCATATGAATAGTGGCGGCGGTCACCAAAAGCCCCTGGTTGGTGCAGATATTCGAGGTCGCCTTCGAGCGGCGGATGTGCTGCTCGCGCGCTTGCAGCGTCAAGGTAAAACCGGGCTTGCCCGCCGCATCCAGGGTGCGCCCGATGATGCGTCCCGGCATCTGCCGCACATGCGCCTGTTTACAAGACATAAAGCCGAAATACGGGCCGCCGGAGGATAGCGGCGAGCCCAGCGGTTGGCCTTCGCCGACGGCGATATCAGCTCCAGCTTCACCCCATTGCCCGGGCGGCGTGAGCAGCGCTAACGCCACCGGATTCACGGCCGCAATTACGAGCGCGCCTTGCTTATGCGCCCAGTCGGTTAACGCGCCGGCTTCTTCCAGCACCCCGAAGAAATTCGGCTGCGGGATCACCAGCGCGGCGAAGTCGCGGCCGGCGCGCGCGGCCAGCATTTCTGGAAGCGTATGCCCGCCGTCAGTGCAATAAGGAAGCTCAACCAACTCAATATTCTGATTCTTGACAATGGTATGAACCACCTTGCGGTAAATCGGATGCACGGTGGCCGGTATTAACACGCGGCGCGACTGTTTGTGCAAACGCACCGCCATCAGCACGGCTTCGGCCAGCGCCGAGGCGCCGTCATACAGGCTCGCATTCGACACCTGCATGCCGGTCAGGCTCGCCATCATGGTCTGAAATTCATACAGCAACTGGAGCGTGCCTTGGCTGGCCTCGGCTTGATAGGGGGTATAGGCGCTGTAAAACTCGCCGCGCGTGGCGATCTGCCACACCGCCGCCGGAATGTGATGCTCGTAAGCGCCGGCGCCGATGAAATTCAGAAAACGGCCGTCGGCCTCCGCACGCTCCTGCATTAAACGCGCGACCTCCATCTCGCTCAGGCCCGCAGGCACCTTGGTCAGCTTGCCGGTTCGCAGGGCAGCCGGGATCTCGTCGAACAAGTCTTCGATCTTGGCAACACCAATAGCCTTGAGCATGGCCTTGATGTCGTCTTCAGTATGGGGAATAAACGGCATATTTTTATTTAATCGCTGTCTGCTTAATGTTTTTCCGAAGCAACAAGATTTTCGTAAGCGGCGGCGTCCAACAAGTTATCGACCTCGCCCCTGTCATCAGGCTTGAGGCGAAACAGCCAGCCCTTACCATAAGGGTCTTTGTTAACAATTTCCGGCGCATCCGCTAACGCATTATTCACTTCGACAATTTCGCCCGCTACCGGCGCATACACATCGGAAGCCGCCTTGACCGATTCCACCACCGCGCAATCTTTGCCGGCGCTGACCTTCGCGCCCACCTTGGGCAAATCAACAAACACCATGTCGCCCAGCAAATCCTGCGCGTGATCGGTAATGCCGACGGTAACCAAACCGTCCGGCATTGGTTTTACCCATTCGTGGCTCTTGGTGTATTTAACATCAGCCGGCGCCTTACTCATATTAGCCTCCTCAGCATTTTCATAAACAACTCTTGCCGTTACGCACAAACGGATATTTTACGACGCGCGCCTCGACCCATTTATCGCGCATTTCCACCTGGCAGCGGTCGCCGGTTTGCACGGCCGCAGGCACGCGCCCAAACGCAATGGATTCATTAAGCGTGGGCGAAAAGCTGCCGCTGGTAATCTCGCCCTCACCTGATTCGCAATGCACCTTCTGATGGTTGCGCAGCACGCCCTTCCCCTCCAACACCAAACCCACCAGCTTGCGCGCCACGCCTTGCGCCTTTTGTTTCTCCAGCCGTTCGCGTCCAATAAACTTGCGCGTGACCGGCTCCCACGCCACGGTCCACGCCAGGCCGGCCTCTAACGGCGTGGTGGTTTCATCCATATCCGCGCCATACAGATTCATGCCCGCTTCCAGCCGCAGGGTATCGCGTGCGCCAAGGCCGATAGGCGCAACCCCCGCGTCATACAAATTCTGCCAAAGCGCTAGGGCGGTATCTGCAGGCAGGATGATTTCACAGCCGTCTTCGCCGGTGTAACCGGTGCGCGCGATAAAAAGCTCGCCGATGGTCACGGCGCTAAATGGCTCCAAGCCAGACGCCGCTTTACGCGCTTCGTTCTCCAGTGCCTCGCCGACTTTGGCACGGGCCTCCGGACCTTGTACTGCAATCATCGCGAGCTCCGGCCGTTCGATGACATTTACCTTGAAATCGAGCGCGCGCCCGGTGATCCAAGCCAAATCTTTTTTGCGGGTCGCGGCGTTGACTACCAAACGAAACCATTTTTCCGTCAGGAAATAAACGATCAGGTCATCCATCACGCCGCCCTGCTGGTTCAGCATGCAGGTGTAAAGCGCCTTGCCCGGCGTTGTTAATTTGTCGACATTATTCGCCAGTAAGACGCGCAGAAATCCGCGCAGGTCGCCATCCGTAAGATCGACCACGGTCATATGCGAAACATCGAACATGCCAACCGCCTGGCGCACTTTGTGGTGCTCTTCCACTTGCGAGCCGTAATGGAGCGGCATATCCCAGCCGCCGAAATCGACTATCTTGGCGCCCATTGCAATATGCTTGTGGTACAATGGTGTTCTATAACCCAAAAATAAAACCCCTTAACATTAATGCCGAGACGCCACAATTTTGCAGAGCACGCTGCTCGCAAAATATTTGCGGCCGGATGCATCGCGCGTATTTCGATTGCCAATAAAAAGGGGCGATGGATGCATCACATCCATCGCCCCTCTGTCCGGTAACCTGAGAGCTTGAGCCCCTTCGGTGGGCGCCATCATCGCGCGCCTCTCTCCAGAGTCGACAGCTCCCGTGGTCCTTTGGCCTGAGCGATTCCGGGCGGGTTGCGCCTTCGGCGCCGGGCTTAAACAAGCACCGGTCTCTCCCACGGGATCATGGTCGATACGGCAATATACCTTCAAGACCAGGAGAAGCCAAGGCTTCTGCGCGAATTAATAAAACTCCCATTCTAATTTCGCCCGCATGAGCTGCTGCTCGCTGGCCTTGGTGTAACCAAAAGCGACGCCGGCGGTTAACCACACCCGGTGCCCCAATTTGATATCCACCGCGGGTGAAATCAAATGCTTTTGCTCATCTTTGGGTTCAAACCGGCTAATGGGGCCAAAATCACCGAAAAAATCCAGGCGCGGGCGCCAACGTTCATGCAAACGATAAATCGCCGAGGCGGCGTATTGCAATTCCCATCCGGCGTTGTCCGCGCCCTTTAGCACCTTCTCGAATATGGGATTGAAATCAAATGTCCATCTGCCGACATCTTTTTCTATAATGCCGCGCAACTCGAGCTCCCGATCGTTAGCCTGATTTTTCGGGAATTCAAATTCGGCGTATAAGCCGATATCCACCGGCAATTCGCCCTTTTCATAAAAGCGAGTCCGCGCGCGCACGCGACTCGCGGCGTGCTCCCAGTCCCCGCCGCGCGCACGGCTATAGTCGACATAACCGGCAAGCTCGGTTTTATCAGTCACGCCGTAGTTAAGCTCAACGCTGCTGCGGGTTAATCCTTTATTATTCTCTGGCGGCGAGTCCGATTGCGTGCCGCGATCGGTATAAGTGGTGTTATTTTCCAGCTCGAGTTCACCTTTCGCCGCGGTGGCATAGGGATAAACTTCCAATTCAAAATAATTCAATGCTTGCGCAGGTCCGCTGGCAAGTAACCCCATGCCTCCCAGCATGACTCCCCTAAAAACCAAACTTCTCACCTTCATCATTATTGATAATAAGAATTATTTACATTATTAAAGAAAAAAATATCGCGGCAAAAAAACCTAGCAAAGCAAAAACCATGCTGTACAGGAAGTACGAATGCCGCGAGCGCAGGGATGCGCAGGAGCGGCCGCTTTTTGCTTTGCGTGTTGACAATTTCTCCGGGAGAGAGTGGGCGCTACCTGGTAGCGCCCGTAGGGCGAGGACCAGGGATGGTCCGAGTCAAAAAGGCCACGGATGGACTTTTTCAACAACCTGTTAAGCTGCCCTGGCTGTCCTTGGCAAGGAGCTGCGTGATAAAGGGCTGCCATAAAACCACATGAGTACGCCGATCACCGCTAACGTCACCACATAAAACACGACTTGCATACCTGCCGGACGGTCGGCATAACCAATCAGGGTTTGTAAGATCCGCCCCGGAATACTGTGCTGCGATAGCAGCGCGGAGGTATCCCACAGCGGCTGAACCAGCGAAGGCAGGAGGTCCGCCTGCACCAAAAAACCAGCGCCCTGCGCCGCCATCCCGGCGGCTAGCAGGGCAATCAGCCAGCTCGTCACGATGAATAAACGCTTGCTTGAGATCCGGAGCAGACCCAAATAAAGCAATAGTCCTGCTCCCATGCCCAACAATAAACCCAACACACCCCCGGCCAACATAAGACCGGCTTGCTCCTGCTGGGCGATAGCGATGCCGTACAGGAAAAGAACCACCTCGGCACCTTCGCGCAGGACCGCCAAACCGACCACCACCGCCAGCACATACATAGGCCGGCTGCCGAGAGTGACGGCGCGGCCAACCGCATTCATCTGCTGCGCCATATCGCGCCCATGCCGCCCCATCCATACGTTATGCCACCCCAGCATGACGACAGCGATAAACAATACCGAGGCATTAAAAACCTCCTGCCCCATGCCCGCGGCCGTGCCGGCAATGGCGCCGGCAAACATCGCCACCAACGCAGCGCCGCCCAGCCCAACACCTATGCCCGCACTCACCCAAAGGCCGCACTTGGCCAGGCCTTTGGTTGCGGCAAGAACAATGCCGACGATGAGAGCCGCCTCAAGAACTTCACGAAATACGATGATTGCCGTCGCTAACATGGTAGGTTTGTTGGTTTAATGGTTAATTTATTTGGCGATGATTTGTCCTTTCGCGGTATTAGGATGGAAGTCGCCAAAAAAACCGTAGGCGCCGGGCTTTAAAGGACCGATGATCACTTCCACGCTCTTGCCCGCAAGCACCACTTTTTCGCGATTTAACTCGTGGCTCTCGAATTCTTCCGGTCCCGGCCCTTCATTTTTAACCACCAATCTAAATTTCCGGCCCGCCGGGACTTCGATCTTTTCCGGAGAAAAACGGCCATCTTTCGCGGTTAAGTTAAATTGCGGCATTTCTTCCGCACAGCTCGGCGCAATCCCACCTAATGCCAATGCCGAAACCAGGCAGACAAGAGTTTTGAAATTCACCTGCGCTCCTTTTGATTTGAATTTATTTAAACCAACAACGTCTGCTATGTATTATGCATAGTTTAAATGAAAATGCAAATGATTCTCATCCAGTATATCTCAGGCTGGCCCACTACTTAAAAAACAGGGTAGAGAAAGCAATAATTAGCTACAAAATTCGGCGATAACCGGGGTATGGTCCGCCGGCCGCTCCAGCCGGCGCGGCTCCTTGTCGATATAACAAGCCGTGCAGGGTTTAATCAACGCCTGACTGCATAGAACATGATCGATGCGCAGCCCCATGTTACGGCGAAATGCCCCCATGCGATAATCCCACCAGCTGAAACATTTTTCTTCTTGCGGAAAATTACGGAATAGATCTGTCAAACCCAGGGCAATTAACTCCCGGAACGCCCGCCGCTCTTCCTCGCTGACCAGCACCTCGCCGAGCCACGCGGCAGGATCGTGCACATCTCTATCTTCGGGTGCAATATTGAAGTCGCCCAAAACAATCAATTTTTTATAATCTTTAAGCTGCGTTTGGAGATAGCCGGCAAGCTGTTTTAACCACGCTAACTTATAAATATACTTTTCTGAACCTACCGCCGAACCGTTGGGAACATAGACATTAATAATGCGCGTATCGCCATAAGTAGCGGCCAGCACCCGCCGTTGCGGGTCCTCCATGTTCGGCAACCCTATTTGGATTTCTTGCGCGCCAAGCCGGCTGATGTTAGCGACGCCGTTGTAGGTTTTTTGGCCGGCGTATGCCGTTTCATAGCCGATCTTACGGAACTCCTCAGCCGGGAATTCCGCATCAATAATCTTTGTTTCCTGCAAACAAAGAAGGTCCGGACCGTGTTGTTGCAGCCAAGCCAGCACATGCGCCAAGCGCACCCGCAACGAATTCACATTCCAGGTCGCGATCTTCATTTATGACTAAAGCCTTTGATAATAAAAATGTATTTGATGAGCATCATCGCATAGCTACACATTTAACGACACAGAAAGCGCCTGTTGGGCTTCATTTTGCCAAACTCAAGGCGATTGGGCACTGAAATCCGGGCGGTGACTTGACCGACATCCAGTATCAAGCCGTTTGAGAGTTTACTGCATCGGTTTAGATTGTTCGAGTTGCACCGGAATCGTTGTGTAGGTAGCCGGCGCGGGTGGCCGTGATCTATCGGGGTGACTTGAGGATGGGTGCACGAGCGCGCACAATAGCGGAACTGTCGAGCGGACGGAGAAGCGGAAGCTCTCGCTACCGGCATCCTCCCACACAGGAGCAGATCATGAAGCTACGTGCGAAATTTGCGTTGACGCAGTTACTTATACTGCTGCTTTCCGTGCCGGCGCCATACGCGCAGACCGACCCGCCGGCGCAAGCGGAACACGTGTTCACGCAATCGGAACTCGATCAGATGTTGGCGCCAATTGCGCTTTACCCCGATTCGCTGCTGTCGCAGATCTTGATGGCGTCCACTTATCCGCTCGAGGTAGTCGAGGCCGCGCGTTGGTCCAAGGCCAACCCCGGCGTCACCGGCGACGTGGCGGTGCGGGCGGTGGAACAGGATAATTGGGATCCCAGCGTGAAATCGCTGGTCGCATTTCCGCAGATCCTGGCGATGATGGACGAGAAGCTGGACTGGACGGAGCGGTTGGGAGATGCGTTCCTCACGCAGGAACCGCAGGTGATGGAAACTGTCCAGAGTCTGCGTCAACGCGCCTATGCCGCGGGCAATCTCAAATCGAACGACCAGTACCGCGTGGCGCAGCAAGGGCAGACCATCATCGTGGAACCGCCTAGCCCGGAGGTCGTCTACGTGCCCTATTACGATCCGCTAGTCGTCTACGGTTCGTGGTGGTGGCCGGCGTATCCGCCGGTTTATTGGGCGCCTTGGCCCGGCTACTACGCCCGCCCTGGGTTTGTTCGTGGGTTCGCCTGGGGAATCGGCATTGCGGTGGGCACGGGGTTCTTCTTCGGCGCCGTCGACTGGCGCCACCATCACTGCAACGTGGTCAATGTCCATACCTTCTACTATCACCATGCGAACCACAGACCGCTGCCGCCGGGCAACGTCTGGCAACACGATCCGGACCATCGCCGCGGTGTCTCCTATCGGAACCCGTCGTTGCGTCAACAGTTCGGCCGTACCAATGCGTCGCCCGAGACGCGCCGCGAATTCCGCGGGCAGTATCGGCCACCTGCCGCAAGTCGCGTCGAGCCCGGCGATCACCGGGATGCCTCACCCGACCGCGACGGCCGATCGGTTGAACATCGCAGCCCGCCGCGCGCGACTGGCGGCGGCGGCGCGCGCCTGAACGCGGGCACGCCAGCCGTGCGGCCCGTTGCGGGCCTGGGCGCACCAAACACAGGCGCTCGCCTTGGTACTGAACAGCGGCCTCACGTCTTCGAGGGCGTAGGCCAGGGACGGGACGTGCGTATCTACAGTGCGCGCGGGCGCTCCAGCTCCCAGCAAATAGCCAGCGGCGGCGAAAGATCCAGCAAATAGCGGCGGACGCGTGCACTCCCAACCCATCCGAGAACCTGATTGCCTCGAGGGAATATGCTCAACCTGCCCGAGCAAGTAGCTTGGCGTGCGCATTACCGGTGGCGTGAGCTGCGCCGGACAATCTTCGCATTGGCGCTGGTTGCGATAGCGCCCTTCGCCCTCGCGGCAACTGCGGTGCAAAAAAGCTTCGTGTCGCCCGAGGCGGCGATCACCGCGTTGGTCGAGGCCGTCAGGTCGAATGATCAACAGGAGTTGCGTGCAATTTTAGGTCCCTATAGCAGCAAGCTTGTCAGCTCGGGTGACGCGGTAGCCGACGAGCAAAACCGCGAGGCGTTCATCAAGGCCTATGGCGAGGCCAACCAAATCGTGCGCGAACGCGAGGCGCAGGCGACGCTTGTGATCGGCAAGGACGAGTGGCCGTTGCCGATTCCGCTGGTGAAATCCGCCGACGGCTGGCGCTTCGACACCCGGCAAGGCGAAAAAGAAATTCTCCAGCGCCGCATCGGCCGCAACGAACTTGCGGTGATTCAGGTCTGCCTCGCGATCGTCGACGCCGAGCACGAGTATGCGGCGAAAGACCAGGACGGCATTCTGGAGTATGCGCCCAAGTTCGTGAGCACTCCCGGCAAGCGCAACGGACTCTATTGGGAGACCAAGGCGGACGAGCCGCCAAGCCCGCTCGGGCCGCTGCTTGCCGCGGCGGCCAAAGACGGCTACGCAAGCTCGACCACCACGCCGCTTTCGCCCTATCACGGCTACCACTACCGGATCCTCACCAAGCAGGGCAAGCTCGCCCGCGGCGGCGCCTACGACTATATCGTCAAGGGCAGGATGATCGGCGGCTTCGCCGTGATCGCCTATCCCACGCGCTACGGTGCGTCCGGCATTATGAGCTTCATCGTCAATCACGACGGCGTGGTCTATCAAAAAGATCTAGGCAAGAACACCGCAGCGATAGCCGCCAAAATGACGACGTTCGATCCCGACCCGAGCTGGAAACAGCCGTGATATGTCGCGGCGGATTTCGGCCGCCGCGCGCAGGAAATATTGCGCCGCGGCCGGCGGAGTCGCGCTAGCGCGGGCTTCGAGGCGTCCTGCAATCTGGTGAGACCACCGGAAAAGCTAATTAATTACAGGTCGCGATCTTCATACCGGCTAAAGCGAATTACTGTGTACCGGTCTCGGGGGCAGCAGCCGGCTCCGAAGTCGGTTCTATTTTTGGATAACCGGCCTGGTCGAGCTCACCTTCAAGCAGAGACTCGATATAACCACTCATAACCTTTGCGCCAACAAGGATTGTGGGGACGGACAGGCTTTTGGCCTTTTCTTTCAGTTCGTCTTGAGCCTTGCGATCGTTCTCGACATTTTTTTCAGAGAAAGGCACTTTTCTTTTTTGTAAGTATGCCCGAGCTAAATCACAAGACGAACATTTTGGAACAGAATAAAGCACCACGGGATATTTTTCTGCGACACCGTCTTTGTCTTTGACACCGTCTTTGTTTTTTATTTTTGGCGACCCGGTCGCCAAATCCTTCTCCTCGACCCGGCCGGCGTCGGGCGGCGGCGGTCTGTCCTGGTAAGAGACATTTCCGTCCTTATCCACCCACTTGTAAAGCTTTGCGG
>DATGVQ010000237.1:0-7375 GCA_035300145.1 Acidiferrobacterales bacterium
CGGCTTAACCTCCCCTACGAAGAGACGCGCCAGTATCTTACGAAGGTCGTCGATTTCCGCAGGCAGTTTGTGAGCTTGGCAAACTGACCTCCTCATGAACCTGCGGCCGGAGGCCGCACCGACTTTCCCTCTCCCACCGGGCTAATCTATGCACACATGTTTTATACGCAACAAGGGGATGAGAATCAAACATGCGGTATATTAGCAAGGCATATCAGCAACCGCGAGGGCCTCGTTATGGACGATGTTGGATCGACGCACTATGAAGTGGGTTATTTTCAGGACGCACGGTTAAAAAAAACGGTGCGTTACTGTTTGAGCGGATGCTCAAACGGGAGACCGTGTGTTTACGCCGATTAGGAGGAGACCGGGCAACGGAGGTCAAATTTGGTCGCTGGTTGAGGAATGCCAAGGTGACAAGCGCGGAATTGATTGACACGGCGACGCGCAAAGTCGAAGCGCTGGCCCACGGGTTACATGTCCTAGCGATTCAAGATACCACGGAACTCAATTATCAGGCACACGCCCAGCGTGTAACAGGGTTAGGGACAGTGGGTAACGGGACGGACAAAGGGCTTTTCTTACATCCGATGGTGAGTATCGATGCGGAAAGTGGGGATTGTCTGGGGGTTGCAGCGATCTATGCCTGGTTACGGCCTGCGGGTGGGGACAGGGACTACCGGAAACTGCCGATTGAAGAGAAGGAATCCTACCGTTGGTTGCAGGTAGCCGCCTCGGCCAAGGCGCGGCTGCACACCGCGGCGATGATCACGGTGATCGCCGACCGTGAGAGTGATATTTACGAAGAATGGACGCGGGTGCCGGATGCGCGGACCCACGTGCTCACACGGGCATGCCGGGACCGGGTAGTGACCGAGGGTGGGTGTTTATATGCCTACACGGATCGGTTGCCGGTGCAAGCGAGCTATCGCCTTCTGGTACCTGGGCGAGTAGGCAAACGCAGCGCGCATGAAGCTGCGATGCAGGTGCGTGCGGGTCAGGTCACGATCAAGAGGCCCGCTCGGTGCACCGATCGCCACGCGCCAGCAGAGGTGGTCTTATGGGTGGTCGATGTGCGCGAAACGCCGGAGACGGTAATCAATGGCGAAGCCCCAATCCACTGGCGGTTGTTAACCACGCATTGCATCGATAGCGTCACCAAAGCCCGCCAAGTGGTGGAGTGGTACCGCCAACGCTGGCAAATCGAACAGTTTTTCCGGGTGCTGAAGAAGCAGGGCCTGGACATTGAGTCGAGTCAAGTGGAAAGCGCGCAGGGTCTGATCAAATTGGCCGTGCTCAGTGTGCAAGTGGCGATTAAGAGTATGCAGTTGATCGCCGCGCGCGATGGGCGCGCACAGCGGTGTGCCACGGATGTGTTTGAGGCCCAAGAACTCAAGGTCTTAGAAGCGCTACAAGGCCAACTCGAAGGCAAGACCGACAAGCAACACAATCCGCATCGTGTGGGGGAACTTGCCTGGGCGAGTTGGCTCATTGCGCGACTGGGCGGCTGGAAGGGTTATCGCTCCGAAAATCCGCCAGGTCCTATTACGATGTTGCGGGGCATCCAACGTCTGGCGGGTATTTGTGATGGTTGGCGTCTCGCAAAAGATGTGTGCATAGATTAGCCCGGTGGGAGAGGGAAAGTCGGTACGGCCTCCGGCCGCAGGTTCATGGTAAAGAGTGGACGCTACATAGTAGCGCCCGTAGGGCGAGGACTATGGACGGTCCGAGTCAAAAAGGCCCGCGGATGGACTTTTTGGACAACCTGTTAGAAATCGGCTGCTCGTTGGGGATCGTCAGCGCGGATGTTAACGTGCACAACTCTACATATGAACGCGCTCTCATTAATTAGCTTGAATTATCCGGGCTTTACCGTAACATTATAAATAGGCGTCAGCACTACCAGCCCAGATCCGGCCAAAGCGTCATTTGAAGAAATGGTAATGACGTAGCGGGAGTCATTAGGCGGGCCCACGTTCGAAGACCGGCGCTCTGATGCGGCATTGACGCGCACCAAAGTTGCCGAAGTGGGGGAGGGATAGCGGCAAAATGCGGGCGGTAGAGATTAGGCAGTTTCTTGGCAGCCGATAAATTCTGCGCGCAGTTGAGTCATCGCCAAGGAGAAGGAGGACCTATGAAATCGATGGTTTTGTTAAGCGTCCTGCTCGTCGTGCTATCACCAGCAGTGTTTGGTCGCGGCGGCCACGGCGGTATGGGTGGTGGCCATTCGGGCGGGCACTCCGCGGGTACGGTTGGCGGCGGCCACGGTGGTGGGGATGGTGGCCATTCGGGTGGGCATGCCGCGGGTGCTGTTGGCGGCGGCCAAACGGGTTCCGTTAGCGGCGCCAGCCAGGGTAACGGCTCCCACGTGCATGGAAACACATCAATGCATCAAGGCCCGATAAGCGGGAATGGGCCAAATTCGGCACCCGGCCTGCACCGCGTGTCCTCGGTCAAAAATGAGACACGGGAGGACGACGAACATAGCCCAGGCAGGGGCCGTGTCGAGTCGCCCCACGATCGGCATCACACCGTGCCGGTTGAGCATAAAAGGCACGAACCGCACGAAAAACATGAGCACGAAGGAGATCGCCGCGGCGGCATGCCGCCGAGTTCCCCCCTCCCTCCTGGCACACCGCCGAGTTCCCCCCTCCCTCCCGGCACACCGCCGAGTCCCCCTCTCCCTCCCGGCACGGCAGCACCTGTCCCAAGTATGGCAAATAATTTCCACGGGCTGATCGCCCCCCGCTTCATCGGGGTGGGTGGCCTCATGGGGTGGCCCGGGGGCTATATAAGCGGCTGTCCCGGCTATTCATCGGATAATATGGTTGAGCTTAGGTGTCCCGGCAAAGACAGGCCGATCAGATGCTGCGAAAAGGACAAGCTAGACGAATGCTGCAAAGACGGTTGATCGGCGGTAAGCGTGTTTTTGACATGCTTGTCCGGATTGAGGTTAGTAGATAGGAATAGAGAGTCAGCCGATTCTTCTGGTTTGAAAAGGGACCTGCCAGGCGTGCGCGAACTCTGCGAGTCCCCTCGGGGACGCCAATATCTCGCCTGAATCGGGCACGAACCCCAGGCGCGAAGCGCCTGAGGGTTCGCCGATACCCAACTTAAAGTTCTACTTTTTCCTGGCAAGGTTAAAGACTACCACATCTTTCTTTTTTCCATTTTCAAACAGCGTCCACTCCTGGTTCATATGATCCTCATCGGCCATCGCAACACTAAGGCTGTGCATATGGGGTTCCTGCGCTGACTTAATTCCAGTGGTAGAAGCTATTTCAAACACCATCCTATTTTTATCCGCTTTTCTTAGCGTCATCTTCGGTTGGTTGCCAAGCATACAATAATGGGTCATTGCCACCTGATTGCCGTCGCCATGATATACAGAAACCATTTCATGGGGAGTTCCAGCGAAAAGACGTTCCAAAATAGCAGTGCCACCGGCAGTCATTTCGTAGCTGGCCGTGACCGGGGTGTCCTTACCATCCATTTTTGTGGTTCCCTCCCACTGTCCAAGCAAAGCCTTTACACTATCAAAGGACGCGGGCATTTTAGCGCCCGGATGGACATGGTCTTTATCCTGGGCAAAAGCAGCGCTCAGGGCAACGACAGAACAAAAGCTAAAAACATAGACGAACTTCGCAAGCCGAAACATGGGAAACCTCCTTTGCATTCATTAACGGATGAGTATTAAATCCTTAAAGCCGCTTAATTGTCAACCAAATGGTTAAATATTGGAAAGTAAGTAAACCGCGCGCGAATCCCGCAAGCCCCCGTTGGGATGCCAGCCGCATCAATAGCTTATAAAATCCCATCCTGCAAATGATTAAGGAGGCCGCTCTGTTTACCGGATTTGAGACGCATCGCGCGCGTGTCCAGGGAGTTGAAATTAATCTGGTTCTAGGCGGGACGGGACCCGCATTGCTGCTGCTCCATGGTCATCCGCAAACGCACGTTATCTGGCACAAGGTGGCGAATGAGTTGGCGGCCCGCTTCACGCTCGTCGCCACGGATTTGCGCGGCTACGGCGACAGCGATAAACCCCCCGGATTGCCGGATCACAGCAACTACTCCAAACGCGTCATGGCGCAAGATCAAGTGCAGGTTATGCGGCAGTTGGGATTCGAGCGTTTCTTTCTAGTAGGGCACGACCGGGGCGGCCGCGTGGCGCATAGGCTCGCCGTGGATCATCCCGACTGCGTCAAGAAACTGGCGACGTTGGATATCGCGCCGACGCTGGCAATGTACGAAAAGACCAGCATGGAGTTTGCGCGCGCCTATTACCACTGGTTCTTTCTGATCCAGCCGGCGCCGTTCCCTGAAACCCTGATAAGCGCGAATCCGGAGGTGTATTTACAGAAAACCATCGGCGGGCGCAGCGCCGGCCTAACGCCCATTACGCCGGCGGCCTACGCCGAGTACGTTCGCTGCATAAAGGATCCAGCCACGATTCATGGCATTTGCGAGGACTACCGGGCAAGCGCCGGCATCGATCTCGAGCATGAGCGCGCAGACCTTGAGATCGGCCGCAAGATCGAGTGCCCGCTGTTGGCGCTCTGGGGCCGGCACGGCGTGATCGCGAAATACTTCGATCCGCTCGATGAGTGGCGCCGCGTCGCCCGGCATGTGCAAGGGCGGGCGTTGCCCTGCGGTCATTACATTGCGGAGGAAGCTCCGGAAGTGCTCCTCACCGAGCTTTTCTCGTTTTTTAACGAGTGAACCGGTGAGTAAGCCGGGATTGCAGCAATTCCGGGCGACGGCATCGGCAAGCCAGGCAGGGCGGCAACCTTGTTTGGCTGCAAACGGCCAAATCCTTGATGATCTCTTTTATTTTGGATATTTATCCAAGCGCGACCATTGGATCTTACTAATGCGGTGCCCGCTACGTTTCCGGGTTCTTTTTCCATAGTTTCATCGGTGGCCTCACTGAATTGAGCTAAAATATCGCGGTTTCCTAAAATGGGCCGCCGCTATGACTCTGGGCGAGGTTGTAGAGTTGTTTGAAACAGATTCTCATAAGCAGGCCAACGATCATTTAAAGGTTGGCTGGATCCTGATCAGCACGCATGTTCGGGATTATGGCAATCTGCCTAAACGGGATGAAAGGACAGTGTACTGCTTGGGTTGGCCGAAAGAAAAAGGCAAGGCGGTATTTCCGACCCAATACCCGGGGAGGGAGTTTCCAAGCGGTTAGACCGCTTTAGCAGATCAGATTGCCGATCACCTCATACGCAGCGTTTGCCAACGCACGCGTCGCAGCTTTAATTTTGTCGAAGCCTACTAACAGTACTCGCCCGGATAGGGAAAACCAAAAAGCGCGTAGCGCTATAAAAGGAGAACCATGAACAGCCGCTAATCCGCTACTTGGTTAGGCCTTCCGCTTTCATCGTGTCCTTCACCGCCGGACGCGCCGCCACCCGGGCCATATAGTCCTTGAGCTTGGGCCATTTACCGAGATCCACCTTCAAAAAGTTGCTCCAGTTGAGTAGCGTAAAGAGATAGGCATCCGCTATGCTGAACTTATCGCCCATTAGGTATTGTCTGCCATTGAGGCTCTGTGTCAGGTAATCAAACCGGCGACTCAGCACATTCAGCTGATTTTCCTTCCATTCCGCGGTGATTTTGGGATTGAAGAGGGGGCCGAATTGCTTGTGGATCTCTGAAGTTAAGAAGTTCAGCCACTCCATCAAACGGTAGCGCTCCATGGTCCCCGCCGGTGGCGCTAAACCGGATCCCGGCTTCTGATCGGCGAGGTACTGAGTGATGGCGGGCCCTTCGGTGAGAAGCTGTCCATTATCGAGCTTGAGGGCGGGTACATAACCCTTCGGATTGATCTTATAATAGTCCTCGCCATTCGCGGTCTGATGCTTGGCGAGATCGACCTTTTCCAGGTCAAACGGAAATCCTGCTTCGCGCAGAACGATGTGGGGGGCCATCGAGCAGGCGCCCGGAGCAAAATAAAGCTTCATAACGTACTCCTTTTTTATTGATGAGTTGTTACCGCCTTGTGAGGGTGCATTTTAGATACTTGGGTTATTGTGACACAAGCTCGACAACGGCGGAACCGGTACTCCCGCTAGTAACAGCACTCTGAAAAGGCATCCGATTGGCGAGGGGATCCTTAAAATAAAAGATAAATTATGGTAACGTAGACCTTCCAAAAGCCAATTTTCCGTAGGGGCTGGTGAAGAAGAAGAAAAAAGAGAAGGCAAGCGGTTTTTCGATTCCTGCTCTCCTCCCTGAGCAGGTGCCTCAGTAATGGGGCGTTTAACCACGCTGATGTTTCATCGGCGTGGTTTTTATTTTTGGATCTGTCCTGCGCGAGATCAGCCGACCGGTTCCTGCCAAAGCCCGGATGCGCTTTGTCGGATCGCAATTCCCATCCTTTTTTATAAAAAGTCACGCTGGTTGTAGAATGATAATTCCGCGAGGCGCAATAACAATGATTCAATTTAAGGGAGTGCATAAGTGGTTCGATCAACTGCATGTCCTGAATAACATCAGTTTTACCGTAAAGCGCGGCGAGGTGGTAGTGATTTGCGGGCCATCGGGCTCCGGTAAATCCACGCTTATCCGCACCATCAACCGGCTGGAACCCATCGATCAAGGGAAATTGATTGTCGATGGGATGGATCTTTCGGATGCGGGAACCGACATCAATAAGTTGCGCGCCGAGATCGGATTCGTGTTTCAGCAGTTTAATCTTTACCCTCATTTATCGGTGCTGAAAAATATTACCCTGGCGCCTATGAAGGTGCGTAAAATGGATAGAGCCGAAGCCGCGGCGCAAGCGCTGGCGCTGCTCGAGCGAGTCGGCTTGGCGGAGAAAGCGGAGGCTTATCCGTCTCAGCTTTCCGGCGGCCAGCAGCAGCGCGTAGCCATCGCCCGCGCGTTGGCCATGAAGCCCAAGATCATGTTATTCGATGAACCGACCTCTGCGCTTGATCCGGAGATGATCGGTGAGGTATTGGCGGTGATGCGGGATTTGGCGCGCACGGGAATGACCATGATCGTGGTGACGCATGAAATGGGTTTTGCCCGCGAGGTCTCGCATAGGGTAATTTTTATCGATAAAGGAGAGATTCTTGAAGATGCCGAGCCGAAGGATTTCTTCGGCAATCCCAAACACGAAAGGGCGCAACAATTTCTAAAGCAAGTGTTATCGCCTTTACACTAACTGTTCATAGGAGTGGTGTTTGCGCATTAAGCCATAGGATGCCGTGTTATTGCACAGGTATTTATCATGCAATTTAAATACTGCCCCATTTGCTCAAAAGAGCTGGTTTCGGGCTTAGTTGGTAACAGTACTCGCGAATATCTGAAGTGTTCGGAGGATACCTGTGGCTATGTCCATTGGGACAATCCAGCCCCT
>DATGVQ010000238.1:0-6651 GCA_035300145.1 Acidiferrobacterales bacterium
CGGTTCATGGACACGGCAGGAGCGCGGCCAGGCGGCCTCTCGCTAACGGATAAATAATCTCCACTTCTTTCTGCACGTCCCGGACCGACAATCTTGAAGGCAGCCTGGTAACAGCTATAGAATACCGCCAAAATCACACCACCCTCATCTCTCAGTGCTTTAGCATGTCATTAAGCGCCAGCCATTCACAGGAAGCACAAACGCTTTCTGGCATCCTGCTGGTCGTGATCGCTACCCTGGGTTTTTCCGCCAAGGCGATACTGGTTAAGTTAGGCTATCGCTATGGTGTGGACGCGATAACGTTGCTGGTGCTGCGCATGATTTTTTCGCTGCCTTTTTTTCTCTTGGTCGCCGCGGTCAATCAAAGCAAAAATGACCATCGTTTAGAACCAAAAGATTGGGGCGCGGTCGTCGTCCTGGGGTTTTTCGGCTATTACCTTGCAAGCCTGTTGGATTTCTATGGTCTACAGTATGTTACGGTCGGTTTAGAGCGTCTGATTTTATATTTGTACCCGACCATCGCGGTGATATTGAGCGCGCTTTTCTTGCATAGGAGAGCAACGCGTGCGGAGTTACTCGCGATCGGTCTAAGCTACCTCGGCATTGCCATCGCCACGCACGGCGCTATCGGTCTGCGCGCCAACGGTTATCTCGGCGTTGCCCTGATCTTTGGCAGCGCCGTTAGCTACGCCGTCTATATCGTCGGCAGTGAGCGCACCATTCACCGCATCGGCGCGATACGCTGTACTGCTTACGCATTAACTATTTCCTGCCTTTTGGTCATCGGCCAATATGGGTTTAGTCACCGTTGGCAGTTGCCCAAGGTGCCCATGGAGGTTTATGCACTGAGCCTGGGGATGGCGATATTTTCCACGGTAGTACCCGCATTTTTGATGTCGGCCGGCATCAAGCGGATCGGCGCTAATAAAACCGTCATTATCGGTGGGATTGGTCCCATCGCCACCATTGCCATGGGCGTGGTCGTCCTGGGCGAGGAGATCGGCGTGGCAGAGGTAATCGGCACTGCACTGGTGCTTACCGGGGTTGTGAATATGGGACGCAAACACAAAGTGATCGAACAAGCCTCAGCGCAGACTTAGAATAGACGAGACGCGGCCCTCCGTGCCAATATAACGTGAGACACCTATCTTAAACAAATTAGAGTAGAAAGGTAGGTTTGAAACATGACTGACCAGATGAAAGCACCCATGAACGCACACTCCTCCATCATACCGGCACCGGATCCGGAAGTGGCAGCCACGGCGAGACGGCGCCAGTTCTCGAGCAGCGAGAAGCACCGCATCCTCGAGGCTTCGGACCGCTGTACTAAAGTGGGGGAAATCGGGGCGTTGTTGCGCCGCGAGGGCATCTATTCCTCCTATCTCACCACCTGGCGCAAGCAGCGCGAGGCCACCGAACGCACCGCGCTCGAACCGCAAAAACGCGGGCGCAAGGCCGATCCTGCCATCGCCGAAGCTCGGCGCGTGGCCGAGCTCACCAAGGAGGTCGAACGCCTGCGGCGCCAGCTGGTGGCAGCCCATACCATCATCGATGTCCAAAAAAAACTCTGCACCTTACTCGGTCTGCCCACGGCCGAGAGCCCCGAGGACAAATCCTGATGAGTGCGCTCAATGTCTTGGCGCCCGAAATCGGACTCGCTCCCGCGTGCGCCGTGCTGCGTATCAACCGTGCCGGTGTTTATCGAGATAGAACCCGGCGCCGGGTGGCAGCAGTGGTGCCCCCGGCGTTGACAGCGTCTCGGCCCAGGTCGCCGCTCGCCTTGAGCGAGCCCGAGCAGCGGGTGTTGCTGGATGTTCTGTACAGCGAACGCTTCGCGGATTGCGCCCCGCGCAGCGTCTACGCCACGCTGCTCGATGAGGGCACCTACCTCGGCTCGGTGCGCACCATGTACCGCCTGCTGGCAGCGCTCGGGCAATCGCGTGAGCGGCGCAATCAGCGCGTGCATCCGGTCTACGCCAAGCCTGAACTGTTGGCGGTGCGGCCCAATGAAGTGTGGAGTTGGGATATCACGAAACTCAAGGGCCCGGTCAAGTGGAGTAGCTATCACCTGTACGTGATCCTCGACATCTTCAGCCGCTATGTGGTCGGCTGGATGATCGCCCTGCGGGAGGCCGCGCAGCTGGCCGAAGCGCTGATCGCCGAGACCGTGGCCAAGCATCACATCGCCCCCGGCACGCTGACGCTGCATGCCGATCGCGGCACCAGCAAAGCGCCGCAAACCCGTGGCCGCCTTGCTCGTCGATCTGGAAGTCGCCAAGACCCACAGCCGGCCGCATGTCTCCGACGACAATCCGTATTCCGAGGCCCAGTTCAAAACGCTCAAGTACCGTCCCGACTTCCCCGAGCGGTTCGGCAGCATCGAGGATGCGCGCGCCCACTGCCGGCACTTCTTCCAGTGGTACAACGCCACTCACCGCCACTCAGGCATCGGTTTCATGACACCCGAGACCGTTCACTACGGCCGCGCCCAGGCTCTCTTCCAGCAACGTGCCGACACGCTCAACGTCGCGTTTCTGGCCAACCCGAAACGCTTCAAGGGAAAAGTCCCGCAACCACCCAGGCTGGCGACCGCTGTCTGGATCAACCCACCTAAACCGGAGACCGACACCACCACAATGCCAGATCCTTCGACACTAAATTCATGCAACCAGGTGTCTCAAAGTCATTGACACGCTCCGCGGCAGCGGGAAGAAGCGCCGTGCCTGCTCCGGTCGCACCGGTACTACAAGCCATGAACCCATGGCGCTACCTTAAGCGTAGACTCCGTGGCGACTCAAGTTTGTAGCCCGGATGGAGCGGAGAGACTGTGAAAGTATTCCCACACATCCGAGAATGGTGGGATGCTGAGTACATTTGAGCCAGCGAAGTTGTCATGAAGTGGGGTAGAGAGTACGCACGCGCTCAAACTTTGCTGTCGCAGTGGAGTGTCTTGTCTCGCGTCGAGAATACTTTCACAGTCTCGGAGCGGAATCCGGGGATGGACGGTGCCGTCGGGGGCTCCCCCGCATTGTCGCTTCATGCGGGCTACTCTTTGCTCCGTAGCCCCCCGGGGCCGTATCCTCGATCAAAGGTGCTTAAGGTAGTGCCATGGAAGTCATGAACCTTGTGCTCTTCAAATCAAGATCGGCGGGTAGTTTGTATCCGAGCTTGATGGGTGCTTTGAGCGTGCAGCGCGGATGAAGTGAAACGACCGCTAAATTGCCGATCGCGGCGTGCGCCTCGTGTCAATACTCCATGCTCCAGCACCGGCTACTGATAAGAAAAGAAAGATGAAGCAAAAGAGTACTGCCGACTCACCCATATTGAGCGCCGGCGAGAGGAAGGCGCCCTTAGACGCATGTGCAATGAAATAAGCAAAGGCCATCTCGCCGGAAAGAATAAACGCCGTCGGACGCGTGAACAGTCCCAAAAGCAAAAGCAACCCACCGACAACCTCGAGAATTCCCGCAAAGCCTATGAGCGAGAAGACTTGCAGGTTATCAAAGTAGGCGACGTGGGGAACGCCAAAGAGTTTGGCGCTGCCGTGCTGCAGGAACAAGAACGCGGTGACGATGCGGAGTACCGCGAGCGCCCTAGGCGCCCAGGTGTCGAAGAAAGCACTGCTCATAGCCATGTCGAGTTCTACCTTTTTAGGGATTAGTTAGGTGGGCTCTTAGCCTTTTTTTAAGTTACCCGGTATCGTCCAAAAACACAACCGCGAAAGATCATGTTGCTTCGCGGTAGTAATAATTGCGCAGTCCGACGATCGCGGCGCTGGACGAGTTGACGGGAGAGTGGAACGAGATGGATCGAGTTTATCAGTCGGTTTCCTAGTGTCGTGTCCCATAAATAAATTATGTAATTCTGACGTTGTCGCATTCGCGGACCGCGCCCCTCATCCCCGCCCTTCTCCCGTGTATAGACCGGAGGGAGAAGGAGTTTGGCCCCTCTCCCGCCGGGGAGAGCGAAGCGAGGGGGCGAAGCCGGTTGGGGTGAGGGAGTTTTTTCGTGAAAGTATTTCCGGGACACCACACTAGCCCGCGCGCTCGCCATAATAATGGCCATGCAGCAGAACCGCATTAGTCACATCGCCTGTTGAGGTTGTAGAAAAACCCCTTTTCCAGGACCTTCCGGGCCAAAATATCCCTACCTGAAACGTTCCCGTTTCAGCATCAACAAACCGGTTGTGATTTTTACCGCTTGCACGCGGACGCGCAGCAACGGCGCGCGCCGGTTAACCCGTCTTAAACAAGCCTTGCGGTGCATACGGCATAGCCGTATACTTACACCGTGCTGACGGTTATTGAAACCCCGACGTTTTCACGGCTCGCGGCTGATTATTGGACCGAAGACGAACGCGGTGCATTTGCCGCTTTCATCGCGAGCCATCCCGAGGCCGGGAATGTCGTTCCAGGCTCCGGGGGGCTGCGAAAAGTGCGTTGGTCACGTCAAGGCACCGGTAAGCGCGGCGGCGTGCGTATTATCTACTACAACCGTCTAGCGAATGGCGAGATCTGGCTTTTGCTGATCTATGCCAAGAGCGCTCGGGAGAACATCCCGGCGCGCATTCTTCGAGCAATCAAGGTGGAGATCGACAATGCCTAAATCCAAAAAAGAGCTTCTGATGCGGGATGCCAAGCGAGATATTGGCGCTGAGTTGTTGCGCTCTGTGAGAGAAATGAAGGCGCGGAAGAGAGGCCGAGTCATGAAGGTCACTGTTACTTGGGTAGTTGAGGTGCGAACGAAAACGGGGCTGTCTCAAACCGAGTTTGCTAAGTTGCTCGGCGTATCGGTTCGCACCCTTCAAGATTGGGAACAAGGGCGCCGGCAACCATCGGGCGCGGCCAAGTCTCTCTTGAAAATCGCAGAAAAACATCCCGCAACGCTGCTGGAGTTGGCAGCATAAAGGGCTAACAACCGGTTCGAGACGGACCGAACTCCCGCTCGCTTCGCTCGCGGGAACTCAGCCGCTCAACCGGGGCGTTGAGCCTGTAGGAAAAGTCGAATTTTGCACATTTTTCAAAAATCGTGGCTAATGAAATCAATGAGACGTAAGCAAAACATACCCGGATTTCGTTTTACTTCATCCGGGCTACGCTTGCTCCTGACGTCGCGCCAGTGAGCTTGGTCGTTATGCACGTGACTGTGACTTCCACGACGTGAAGCGGCCTGCTACGATGATTACTAAGACTTGCACAGATGACATCATGGCCGTCTCACTTAAAGTCATTGGGTATTGAACGCATCGGGATCGAGGAGCGCTTGAGATTGGTTGAAGAGCTTTGGGATAGCATTGCTGCGGATAGCAGCGCGGTGCCGCTGACCGAAGCCCAACGGACTGAGCTTGACCGCAGAATCGCCGAGCACGAAGCAAACCCCGACGACGTCGTGCCTTGGGAAGAAGTTAAAACTTCGATTACCGAACGCCTCAAGAAATGACCTTGGCGCTCGTTTTCCGGCACGCCGCACGCCGCTTGTTGGGCGCCGGTTACCTTCGACGTTAGCCCTCTGACAGGCGCCGATACGCTGCTTATGCAATGAAGATCTCGCAAATAACTCGCCGCGACATCATCGATTCCATGGTTGCTGAAAAGGTGACCTGGAGCGGTCGGCTCGAAGAGTCAGAGTTCTTGGCCCGGCTTTTCGACTTGCAAAGCCTGCCGTCTACCGACGGCAGATTCAAAGACGCAGCGGGCGACATCTGGCAGCACCGCGTCAACAACTTCGATTGGGATGAAGACTGGGTCTTCTACGATCGACGCTTCAACCTTTTGAACGGAGACGACGAGGTCTTCCTTAGATTTCTTACCGAAACCCTTCATCCTGTTGTCCGACCTGATGTCACAGAATCGGAGCGTCTGTGCCAACTCTTCAATGAATTCCTCCACAACGACGGCTTTCAACTTGTCGAGCGCACGCGCCTTTCGGGGAAGCCAGTCTATATCGGGCGCTATGTCGGTGTCGGGGTTACGCCAGGGCTGTCGGCCGCTCGAGACACACTTGCTGGGACGGACCCCGGATATGTCGCACAGCAAATCACTCGGATTGAAGCAGCGGTCATCAATGATCCCGGCCTCGCAATCGGCACTGCCAAAGAGCTCGTGGAGACATGCTGTAAAACGATCCTTACGGATCGTGCAGTTCAGTTCTCGAAGAACGCAGACCTCCCCGAACTCGTGAAGCTCACGAGCAAAGAACTTGAGCTAACGCCGGACGACATTCCAGAGAAGGCGAAGGCAGTAGAAACGATCAAACGTCTACTCAGTAATCTTGCGACGATCACGCAGGGAGTCGCTGAACTGCGAAACCACTACGGCACTGGCCACGGCAAAGCCGCCGGGGCGAAGGGGCTCCAGTCTCGCCATGCCAAGCTTGCAGCCGGTGCAGCGTCTACGCTGGCAGTGTTCCTTACGGAGACCCACAATGAGCGTCCGAAGTAGCTACGAACAGGCTACTCGTGAATAGCGTCAGCCAGGCGACAAGAGATGTCAGCACAAGTGTTACTACGGTTGAGTTACGTTTCTGAAAATTTTGATTTTTGGGTTTTCCTACAGACTCGTTAGGCGCTCAATGATCAAGGCCATAAGGCGGCAAGGTGGTCAGGCGAGAGTCCTCCACATGGCCTCCGGTCGTGAAGTGATAGAGCGACTG
>DATGVQ010000239.1:0-9334 GCA_035300145.1 Acidiferrobacterales bacterium
TCACGCGGTTACATCGATGCGTTAATGGACAACCGCTTCCCTGGGTTAGGGTTGCGCGTGCAGGCGATTGATGCGGGACATGTCACTTTATCGACCCGAATCTGCCTTGGCCCCTGGCAAAAACGTGATATTGCTTCATTATTGGAAGAAACCCGGCATAAAAACGTCATCTGGGCTGAGCCGGTAGATTGTTCTCCGCCCAAGAGTGAGCAGGATAAATCCGCTGCGCCTGTTATCGCGGCAACGGAGGTGAAGCCTGATATATATGTATTGCCGGAACAAGTATTGTTTGCTTCACGATAGAGGGCACGGCTACTGAGCTCTCTTGAATCCTTCTGGGCAAGGATGTTGCGTTCCACGGGTGTTGCATAGCTTGATGCGTTTTACGTAATCTACCCAAATTCGAGAATTCTCTTCGGTAAAACTATCACGCCATATTTTTTGAATGTTGTAGAGAGAGTCTTCCCCGGAAATCGCCTTGTGGAGAATAACCACCTCAGAGTTTTCTGCTCGAAGTTTGCATTTCGTTTTCCACGTTATCGTTTTATAGGTGTTCTCGGACCCTTTATCGAGGATATCGCTGGAGAAGCTACTACAGAACCCCTTTCCTTCCTCGTCTTCGTCCTCCTGAAGTATTTCAACATTACCATTGTGCTGATCATGGGCAATAATTACTTGGAGCGTTTCTGACCCATTTCCACTACTCTTACTCCAACGCGCCATTTCCATTTTGGCTTTGTCGTTTGTCATCCGTTTCAGTTTCCAATCTTCTCCCGGGATCGGAAGTGGCTGTAGTAGGTTCTCCCCTTCATGCCAGTCGTCCGCATTCGCATGGGCGCCGAGAGTGAGCGTAACAAACATAACCGGCCATTTAGCTAACTTATTCACTATTTCCTCCTGTAGGCATAACTAAAAGTAGACCCCCTGAAAGGTATCTTATTTAACACCTACATGGTGGCTAGTATGGCTAAGCTCGTCAACCCTTGGAAATTTTTAAAGACTTTGGTCGGCTCGATCGCGCGGTTATGCCGCTCCTTTCCAGTACTTGCGGAGGACAATGAAGGTGATGTAGTGCGTCACCAACAAGGCAGGAACCCAGAACGCGGGGATCCAGTACGCTGGCCCCATGTGGGCCGCCGCGCCATAAACCGTGGCGAGTGCTATGGCGGCGATCAGATCCAGAGTGCCTTCGATGTTGAAGGCCCAAACCAGAAGCCGCGCGCCCCGAGCGTTGACGGCTACAGCCGGAATCGCAACGACAGCCAGTAAAGCAGCAAGTAAGTCACCAAAGGCCGCTGGATAGGCGAACTGTGGAGCTATGCCGGCGTAGGTCCCCCCGGGCGCCAGGAACATCAAGCCGAGGTGGCGGAAAGCGTGCAGTAGCAGAATCGGAAGCAGGACGGACCTCGGCCTCAGCTCGTGGAGCCTTGGAATTAGATAGAGCTTGGCCGCGATCCAGAACACGAGGGTGCTGAAGAGGAGATTGACCGTGAGGATGTTCATGAGAAACTTTCCTGTTCGTATGCTGCCATGCAGAGCGGCCTAACTAAAGGTAGACCCCCTAAAGGGTGCCTTATTTAACACCTATATGGTGGTTAAAATAGCTGAGTCTGTCAAATCGCGGGATTTTTTAAGACTTTGGTTTTTTAGGACACCTTAAAAAAGTTAGAAATTTCCACCCGATCCAAGCCCAAACGCCTCCGCCAGCAGCTCGTAAGACCGGTGGCGCACGGCGGGGTCGTGGGTCCAGGTGACGATGACGATTTCATCGAGTTTCAGGCGCTGCGCCAGGTCATTGAGCCGCGCGGCGACTTGGTCCGCTGTTCCGACGATGGCTCTGTTTCGTAGTTTTTCAATTGTTGCGCGCTCTGCCTCTGTATACGGATAGGCAGCCGCTTCCTCGGGTGGGAGGAGCGGCATGCGTATGCCTTTCTCGAAACCCACCCGCCAGAATTCACGCGTCATTAGTTGCCGCCTGGCTTCCGCTTCCGTATCGGCCGCGAGGGACCACACGCAGATCGTTGCGATCGGCTCGGGATAGCGCGCGCTCGGTTGATAGTTCTTTCGATAAAGATCGAGCGCTTCTTCCGTGCCCCTGCCTTCCGTGAAGAAGTACGCGTAGGCGTAGGGCAGGCCGAAGTAGGCGGCGACCCGCGCGCCGTAGTCCGAGCTGCCGAGTATCCAAAGATCCGGACTGGTTTTGCCGAGTGGATGCGCCTTTATCTTTTCGAACGGATGACCCTCGGGTAGCGGAGCGCCGGTTACCCAGGCCTGCAGATCACGCACCTGCTCCGCGAAAAGATCGGCCGCAGTCGCGGCGTTTGGATTAAGCGCATAGGCGGTGAGCGGGTCCGAGCCGGGTGCGCGCCCGATGCCGAGATCGATGCGGCCAGGGGCGATCGCCTCCAGGATGCGAAATTGCTCCGCGACCTTGAGTGCCGAGTAGTGGGGCAGCATGACGCCCGCGCTGCCGATGCGTATGCGCTTTGTTGTGGCCGCGATGGCGGCCATGAGCACCTCGGGCGCGGTGCCGACGATGCTGTCGTTATTGTGATGCTCCGACACCCAGTAGCGGTGATAGCCCAAGGCGTCGCAATGCCGTGCGAGCGCGAGCGTTTCGCGGATGGCGGCCTCTTGTTCGCGGCCTTTTGCCGCGGTCGATTGATCGAGTACCGATAACTTCATGTCCATTCCCGTGAAATAATGGAGTGGAGCCGCTCAGGTTACCACTTTCGAAATTCGGAAACGCGATCTTCATCTCCGAGGTTGGCGCGATGCTTATCGGCGACGCGCCGCTCACTTGGGCGCTGGAGTTATCTCCTGGTCCAGGTTTCGATCGATCAACGTAATCTCGATGCGACGGTTTTTCTTCCGTCCTTCGGCGCTGTCGTTAGACGCTACCGGCGCGTACTCCGCGCGGCCGGATGCGATCATGCGCTCGGCCGGGACGCCCACTTCTTGTAAATGCCGGACGACAGTCGTCGCGCGCGCCACCGAGAGTTCCCAGTTGGAGGGGAATGCCTTTTGTAGAGCCTTCGCTATCGGCACGTTGTCGGTGTGCCCGATTACGCGAATCACCTTATCGTCGTACCCTTTCAGCGTGTCCCCGACCTTCTTGAGGACATCCTTTCCGGAGTTTTTGAGATTTGCCTGGCCCGAGTCGAAGAAAAGCTGCTCGGCTACATCAACCGTCAGCATGTTCTTATACTGTCTAACCTGGAGCTGACCTTTCTGCACTTCATCGGTAAGGTTGCGCACCAGCGCGTCGTACTGCGCTTGGTTTTTTTGGCTGGAGGCAAGCAACTGCGTCTTTTCCTGTTCCAGTGCCGCGCGTTGCGACTCGAGGGCCTGGATCTGTTCTTGCAGCTCAGACCGCTTCTTTTGCAGCGCCTCCTGTTCGGATTTCAACGCCCCGATCTGCTGATTCTTTTCCGCTTCCAACTTTTCGTATGTGCCCTTGGCGACACAGCCGCTGACCATAAGGACTATGACCAAAACGGCGCTCCCAACAAGAAAATATTTCCTGTTCATTTTCATCTCCTCTGGTTTTATTGGTATTAAAAGCCCTGACGAGGTTATGAGAGTACCACAGCCCACCGTTTTAGGGGACCGCCGAGGCATCAAGTTCGTCCGCCGATTCGGCGCGGTTATCGCCAATCCGGCTTAGATCCGGCCATCTTGATCCTCGAGGTCATGCAGCAACCCACCGTGCTCATGGAAAACGGCTCGGGTTAGGATTCAAGCACGCTCTGCGCGTGCTCGAGCAGGTCGACTGGTCCCCCAGCAACGAATTAAGATGCGGCAAATCGCTGATCTTTATCGTTTGACCTTGTAGACAACGTCGTGCTCGCGTGCGTGTTGCTTGACGCGCAAACCGAGGGACTTCCCCGGACCGGCCTCGTTCACGTTGACGCGATCGATTTCCATCGAGTCGACCCGTTGCTGGAAATCGCTGGTGTGTCCCTTGATGTGCACGATGTCGCCTACCCGCAGGCTGCCGGTGTCGAGCTCGATGATCGCGACCGAGAGATGGTTATAGTAGTGGGTGACCCTCCCGATGCGCTCGCCTGGAGGCGGGGCGACCGGTGTCGGGGCGGCCGGTGCCGGGGCGACTGGTCTCGGGGTGACCGGTGTCGGGGCGACCGGTCTCGAGGCGACTGGTGTCGGCGCGACCGGTGTCCGGGGGACCGATGTCGGCGTGGGCGCCGGCTTGGCGACGGCTTTAGGCTTTGCCTTGGCGCTCTTCTTGGGCGCGACTTTCTTCGGCGCTGGTTTACGCGCGACCGCTTTGCGGGTCGCCTTAGGCGCGGAAGTTTTCTTCTTGGTTTTCGTGGTACTCTTCGCTTTAGGTTTCTTTTTGGTTGCCATCCGAGTTCTCCCGTTTGTATGGTTGCCAACAGCCGGCTAACGAACCGCCGGGCGTGCAGTGCTATTCATTGTACCTATAATCTCATTTAAGCAAAAATACAGCGGATGTAAATCGCCATCAGGGGTTAGGTTGACCTTTAGTCGGGCAAGATCATCCACGCTTCCGGCACTAAGCTGAAGTGATCGGAAAGCTGCCGCGATTCAAACGGTTGCGGCGTCAGGCCGCGTGGGCTGCGTCGCAGCAGCCGGTAAACCGGCCGCCGGATCAAATCAATTCCAGCGGACGCGGGCCCGCCGGTGGCGGGAACAAGCCATCGAGTTCCGCGATCTGCGCCAGCGTTAGCCGAATGTCGAGTGCGCCGAGATTCTCCTTCAGTCGCTCGCGGCGGCCGGACTTCGGAATGACGATGATGTCATCATTCGCGAGCAGCCACGCGAGCGCGGCTTGCGCCGGCGTCATGCCGTGGCGCCGCGCAAAATCGGCGAGCTTCCGGTTATTAACGAGCTTGGTGTGATCAATCGGCGAATACGCCATGACCGGAACGCCCCGCTCGCGCAGCCACGGCAGCAAATCCCATTCGATGCCGCGGCGCGCGAGGTTATAGAGCATCTGGTCGGTCTGCACGTCCGAGCCTCCCGGAACCGACCATAGTTCCTGCATATCCGCGAGATCGAGGTTGCTGACACCGTAATGCCGGATGTTGCCGGCCTGCTGCAGCGTCATGAAGGCCTCCATCGTCTCGGCGAGCGGCACATCGCCGCGCCAATGCAGCAGATAAAGGTCGAGCCGGTCGGTCCTGAGGCGGCGCAAACTGCGCTCGCAAGCGGCGACGGCGCCCTGGCGGGACGCGTTATTCGGGTACACCTTGCTCACCAGGAACGCCTCGTCGCGCCGGCCCGCGATCGCCTCGCCGATGAGTTCTTCGACCAGGCCCTCGCCATACATCTCGGCTGTGTCGATCAGGGTGGCGCCGAGGTCGAGACCGAGCTTGAGCGTTGCGATTTCCTCCGCGCGCGTCGCCCGGTTCTCCCCCATGTACCAGGTCCCCATGCCAAACACCGGCACGCGTTCACCTGAGGGCAGTGTGACTGTTTTCATTGGTCTCCTTACATGCGTGCCGGTGTTATCGCCATTTTTCGTCCAAGCTGGAGTTCGGTTGCGCGCCCCGTTCCTGCGCGAGGCTCGGGTAGTCAGTACACCTCTTCGCACCATCGCTCAATTATGCCTGACGTCACCCACTGTATACATATTTCCGGATATGTACATACGCCATATGACAACCCCCTTAGGCCACCGCCTAACCCATTTACGGTTGATGGCGCTCGCGGCGCGAGCGCCCGTGCGACACTGGGTGGCCTGTGCTAGTCTAAGCCTGTGATTATTCTTGATTCAGGTACGCTGTACGTCATCACGTCGTGGGATATATTCATAGCTAGAGCCCGGGACGGAAATCCGAAATAATCCGGTCTTTCGCGAGAAGCAGCGACCTTCCGGCAGAAAGTCAGAGAATGACTTAAGGAGAAATACGTGGCGAAACTTCAGAAAACCGGCGCGCTGAACCAGAAAATCAAAAACTTTGCGGACGCCGTCGGCAATTTATTGGTTGATGGGTTCCATTATCTGGCGTTGTTTGCCATTGGCGGTTCGATTGTATGGTCAGCGGTGTTTGCGTTTATTGCAATGGCCGTGAAAAGTCACGCTGCCATCGAGGACATTCTCCTGCTCTTTATCTACCTCGAGCTTGGGGCAATGGTCGGCATCTACTTCAAGACAAACCACATGCCGGTTCGTTTTCTTATCTATGTCGCGGTTACCGCTTTGACCAGGATGCTGCTTGGCAAGATACAAGCTAATCACGAGCCGGATTACGGGATTCTTTTAATCTCGGGAGCGATTCTATTACTCGCAATAGCGACCTTGGTGTTCCGGTACGGCTCCACCAAGTTTCCGTCTGTCAAGGCGAGCGATGACGGTACTCCGTAGGGCAAGCAATATCTGTTCGAAAGAATTGAGGCTAGCGCTTAAAATTTACCGAGTATTTGGTGAAGGGGGTCCGCAAACTTATAATGCATCTTGATTTAAGAATGCTATACGTTAAAAATAACGTAATTAATCCCATTAATTGGGACGCATATTTTAGTTAGGTACTCCCAGTGGAGGTCAAGTCATTGCTCGAAACCGTTAGTCTTGAAGGTCTTATTCAGCTCTTCAATATTGAGTCCAAGCGTAACCTCGAAAAGTATTGTCAAAACTTTATGGTTCACCAATCCGACTTTGTTGCCCTTATTTTGGGTGCGCGCGCCGGCACGTTAGAGCCGTATCGGTACGCCTGTCATTTCGATCAGCGGACTCCCTCGCACTTGCGTGCAACCGACGAAGAACTAAGCGCGCTATCTCAGAACGGTGTCGTCCCTCTGATAAGCAAAGCCAAGAAGGCGGTCTCAAAGACATTTCAGCTTTTTGAGGAGCGCTGGTGCTTTGCCGCGCATCTTTTCTATACACCCTGCTATTCATATTGGTATCTGTTCTACTTTGACCAGCGAGATCAAGCGGAAGAGAAAAACCATTGGCATCACGGTGCCCATATTCATCTAATCTCAAGCCATTGGCCCAACTTGAAGCTTGAAGATGTTTGGCGGCGTGTGAGAGATGGGCAGATGAACTTCACAAACAAGATTCATTTGCGGTATCTGTCGAAAAGCAACGACAATGCCTAACACACGCCCTAAGGTCGACAGTCTAATGGTCATTAAGGAATGAGAGCAAGTGTAGCCTGGATGGAACGCAGTGAAATCCAGGAGAGCTTTCCTGGATTCCGTGTTGCTTCATCCAAGCTACTATTTGAAATCTAAGTGACGCATTACATCCGGCTCGAGCGGACGGACGCTGCCGCGGCCCCTCGCGGCCTCAAACCGGGTGTTAACCACCGATCTCTCACGGAGATATCAAGATGGCAATTGATACCGACAAAATTGATGAAGCTGTCCTCGCGCTCCTTTATTTGACGCTCCACGATGGCATGAGGGCCTGGAAGTCATTCGATTGGGAAGCCATGAACCGACTCCATGAGAAAGGGCTCATTTCAAATCCCGTCGGAATAGCGAAGTCCATTGTGTTTACTGAACATGGGCTCAAGGAGTCGGAACGCTTGCTCAACAAGCTTTTCACCAAAGAATAGCGAGTGTACCCGCACGAAACGCAGTGAAATCCGGGCAACTTTCCTGGATTCTGCGTTGCCTCATCGATGCTGGTACCTGTGGTAGTGTAACACTCTATGATTTATTCTTGATTCAAGAATGCTATACGTCAAAAATGACATACTCCATCAAGTTTTGCGGATATCAAAATGTACGTACCTTCGTATTTTGAAGAAACACGCGTTGAAGTTCTTCACCAACTGATTCGCGAGCACTCGCTGGCCGTGCTGGTGACGCTTGGCTCGGAAGGGCTGAACGCGAACCACATCCCTTTCGAAATCGACCCCGAGCCGGCTCCGTTCGGGACACTGCGGGGCCACGTGGCTCGCGCCAATCCGGTGTGGCGCGACTCCTCAAAAGAGGTTGAGCCTCTCGTGATCTTTCAAGGGCCGCAGGCTTACATCACTCCATCGTGGTATCAAACCAAGAAGGAGACTGGAAAGGTCGTGCCAACCTATAACTACGTCGTGGTCCACGCATACGGTCCCTTGCGGGTCGTCGAAGATCGGGCGTGGTTGCGAGGTCTGGTGGAACGGCTCACGAACCGATATGAAGCGGCGAGGCCAGTGCCGTGGAAGGTCACGGATGCACCCGGCGACTTCATCGAGAAAATGCTCGGTGCCATCGTCGGGATGGAAATTCCGATCACCAAACTCGTCGGCAAGTGGAAAGTAAGTCAGAACAGACCGTCTGCGGACCGCGACGGGGTTGTAAAAGGCCTGCGTGAAATCAACAGCGCTGATGCTGTGGCGATGGCGGACTTGGTGAAGGAGTCCATAAACTCATAATGCTTGATTTAAGGATGCTATACGTCAAAACCGAAATGCCCCAGACGCCGGATTTTAAATGGACGATCTAACAGTACTCCGCCGACATTAAATTTCGCCTGTTGTTGTCTTCCCGCTCTATTTGGATTGCCGTAGAACAATCTCCTCATACAATCTGGTTGATTTTTCCGACTCATCCAACACGCCCGCCGGATCCACCAACTTAATTCGGGTATTTTTCAACGGCGATTCGGCCTTTTTATTGGTGGGGACGTGATGCATCGCGACCAGGAGTTTTTGCGCGTCGTTGATCATATAATCGTAAAATAAAATCGCGGCGTTTGGATGCGGCGCCTGCTTGCTGACCCCAACCGCATTTGCCCGCGCAATGGCAGGCTCAATCGCGAACCAATCGATTGCCGCGCCTTTTTGTTTCGCTTGCTCCGGCATGAAGTTATAGACCGTGAGCGCAAGCGCGATTTCACCCGATACTACCAGGTTGTTTAGCAACGCGGTTCCAGTGCGCACCGACAGGCCATTGGTTGCCACCAGGTCTTTAAAAAACTTCAGGCCTTGTTCCTCTCCCATGTCTTTTACAATGGTGTAAAACCATTCCTGGTTTTTTGCCTCGATGCCCAGCTTGCCTTTCCAGCGGGGATCGAGCAGGTCATGATAGGTTTTAGGCAACTGCTCTTTTTTTACTTGCTTGGTGTTATACGCCTGCACCCACACACTTAGAAAGGATGCGGCCCATTCTTTATGGGGCGGGATTGCCTCGGGAATTAAATCCTTTAAATAAGGGGATTGCACCGCTTGTAGAAGGTTTTCGCGATGCAGGGCTTCCATTTCCGGCACGGACACGTGCGCCACATCAAACTTATGAAGATTAGCAGACGCCTCCAATACAATTCTTTGCAAAACCTTGTCCGGTCCCGCTCGCCAAACGTCTACTCTGACACCATAGCGTTTTTCAAAATCGGCGGTGATTTTTTCTATATCGG
>DATGVQ010000240.1:0-10577 GCA_035300145.1 Acidiferrobacterales bacterium
TGCCCACGACTTGAATAGCGATTCACCAACGTGGTTGAGGAACGCCTCTAGAGTGAAGGCGGTAAAAATGATACTGCCCAGAAACTGGTGATAAGACCCCTTGGGGTTTTCGATTCCGAGTTGCAGGAATGTCCGAGAGGAATGCCAATGCTCGGAATACGTAATCAGGTTACGTTCCCGTGACGCTCGTACTTGCGCGGCAGCCATATGTTTTCTCACTAATAATAGATCCCAATAAAACAGCTTACCCCCCCGCCAACATCTCATCAATCGCCCGGTTAGCGAGCTGATCGGCGCGCTCGTTATCCGGGTGGCCGGCATGGCCCTTAATCCAGTGCCATTCGATTTGATGGGTAAGCGCGGCCTGCTCCAGTCTTTGCCAAAGATCGACATTTTTCACGGGCTTTTTCGCAGCTGTCTTCCAGCCCCGCCGCTTCCAGTCCGGCAACCACTCGGTAATGCCTTTACGCAGATATTCGGAATCGGTGGTAAGGCTTACCGTGCACGCGTGCTTAAGCGTTTCCAAAGCGCGGATCGCGGCCGTTAATTCCATGCGGTTATTGGTGGTCTGCGCCTCCGCGCCATAAATTTCTTTTTCATGCTTGCCCGCGCGCAAGATGGCGCCCCAGCCCCCCGGCCCGGGATTGCCGCGGCAGGCGCCGTCGGTATGGATCTCGACTTTATCCATTGAGACCGCTCTTCGCCGCCGGCTGCGTCGCCCGTGCCCGCAGGGCGCGTTTGTCGCGCCAGGCGGGCACCAGCGGCGTTACCCCCAACACCCGCTTTTTGGCGACCAGCAAATACACCGCCGCCGCCAGCGGCCACCAGCGGTCGCCGATCTTCTCCAGAAAATACAGCCGGTCGCGCAGGCCCTCGTGTTGTAACGGCGGACGATAATAAAGCATGCTGCCGTGGGTAAGCTCGAAATCGAGCAAGGCGAGCCAATCTTTAAGCCGCAACAAACTGATGAACTGCCCGCACCAGGGTATTCCCCGCCGCCGCGCCGCCAGGCGCCATAGGCCCCATAAGCTGAGCGGATTAAACCCCAGGATCACGATATGGCCTTCGGGTGTCAGCACCCGATGGACCTCGCGCAGCACCTGGTGTGGCTCGGAAGAAAAGTCCAGCGTGTGCGGCAATAAAACCAGGTCCACGCTTTTAGTATCGAACGGCAGCGCCGAGGCTGCACCACACACCGACGGCTTCCGGCTATTCATGCGCAAATCCAGCACCGCCTGCGTCGGCGCGTGGCTTGCATCCAGCAAGTCCATCTTGCCTACCCACCCCAGTTGTAGCGCGATCTTGCCATATAATTGCGATAATACATTGCGCAGATGGTGCGCCTCGGTGGCTTGCAGAGAACGGCCGAGCGGACATTCAAACCAGGCGCACAGCCGTTGACGTAATTCCAGTTCGGTCATCATCGATGCATTGACTATCCCATTGCTTGCTTTCAAACTGCGCGTCATGAAACCCGTTTTACACGCACGCGCCTTTAGCGACAACTACATTTGGCTGATACCCGGAACCGCTAACCAGGTTGCAATCGTCGATCCGGGCGATGCCAAACCGGTGCTGCACGCGTTAGACGCGCACAGCTTAATGCCGATAGCCATCTTATGCACCCACCACCATTGGGATCACAGCGGCGGCATTAATGAAATCCGGGCCCAGTATCCCATACCGGTTTACGGCCCGGCAGGTGAAAAAATCGCCGGCGTCACGCATCCGGTGCGGGAAGGCGATCGGATTCATTTAGCCGAGCTCGAGCAGGAATACAGCGTACTCGATATCCCCGGCCATACCGCCGGGCACATCGCTTTTTACGGACACGATCGGCTGTTCTGCGGCGATACTTTATTCTCCGCCGGCTGCGGGCGCTTGTTTGAAGGCACCCCGGCCCAGATGCATGCCTCGCTTAGCAAACTCGCCGCGCTGCCGGAAAAAACCGAGGTGTATTGCGGGCATGAATACACGCTGGCCAATCTGCAATTTGCGCTGGCGGTGGAGCCGGAAAATCGCGACCTGCAACACTATCAGCGCGCGGCCGGGCAATTGCGTGCGCAAGATCGCCCGACCTTACCCTCGACCATCGGCTTAGAGCGGCGGGTAAATCCGTTCTTGCGCACCGCGGAGCCCGAGGTGCGCCGCGCGGTGGAACGGCAAACCGGGCAAAAGTCGGATACGGACGCGGCCGTATTTGCTATACTACGTCGATGGAAGGATGATTTTAAAGGATAAAATCCATTGACGCCCGGCCCATCTGTTCTTATAGTTAACACTGTATGACGCGATTTAGCTCGGCTAAACCAGTATTTTATGGCGTTGGCATGACCGTGCTGTTGCTATTGGCGGCAGGATGCGCCTCCAGTCCGCTCCAGGCGCCTAACGGAACCACCCCGGTATCGCCGCCGACAACAAGCAAAACCAACATTCCGGCCGCGGACACAAAAAAAATTCTAACCTCGCTGCCGGCGCCGCCCGAACCCGCTACCCCGTCCCAAGTTTCAGCCACCTCAGAAAAGAAAAATTTTAGCAATCTTTGGGACCGTATGCGGGCGGGATTTAAGCTGCCGGGGATGGAAGGCCCTTATGTAGAGCGCCAGGAGCAGTGGTTTGTCAACAACCCCGACTACATGGAGCGTATGCTGCAGCGCGCCAACCTCTATTTATTTTATATCGTGGAAGCAGTAGAGAAGCGCGGTATGCCGACGGAAATCGCGCTTTTACCGGCGATAGAAAGCGCCTATCAGCCGCACGCCTATTCGCGCGCGCGCGCGTCCGGTTTATGGCAATTTATCCCCTCGACCGGCAGATTGTACGGCCTCAAGAGCAATTGGTGGTATGACGGCCGGCGCGACGTGATGGCCTCCACCGAAGCGGCGCTCGATTATTTGGAAAAACTCGGGAAGGACTTCAACGGCGACTGGTATCTGGCGTTGGCCGCCTATAACTGCGGCGAAGGCAAGGTGGCGCGGTTGATCGAAACCAATCAGCGCAGGGGACTCTCCAGCGCATACCAGGATCTGAAGCTGCCGCGCGAAACTCAACAATACGTTCCTAAACTCATGGCCATGGTCAACATTGTTTCCGATGCGGCCAAATACGGCTTGCAGCTGCGTGAAATTCCGAACAGCCCTTATTTCGTCCAGGTTGACGCCGGCTCCCAAATCGATCTCGGCGTAGTAGCCAAATTAACCAACCTGCCGCTTGACGATTTGTACGATATGAACCCGGCGTTCAATCGCTGGGCAACGGCGCCGGACGGCCCGCATCATTTGCTGGTCCCGCTGGCCGCAAAAGACGTGTTGATGGAAGGCCTCAATGATCTGCCGCCCGAATCGCGCATGCAGTGGGCGCGGCATGAAGTTAAACGCGGCGACGCCTTAAGCCGCATCGCCTACCGCTATGGCGTAAGCCCGGAGGCGATCAAAACCGCGAACAATCTGCACAGCAACCAGCTGCGTGTCGGGCAGGATCTGCTGATCCCGGTGTCCGGCAGAAAGCTGGTTATTACGAAACCTAATCTCGCGCCGGACAGCAAGTCCGTGGCCAAAGCGGCCACTGGCAAAGTACGAGTTATCCATTACGTACGCGCCGGTGACACCCTCAGCGGTATTGCCCGCAAATACCGGGTTTACGTGGATCAACTGCGAAAATGGAATCTGATGGACGCAGACGATGTCTTAAAGGCCGGGCAAAAACTCCTGATCTGGATCTCCCCGGCCGCGGTCGCGTTAGACCAGGATAAACAAACAGCCGGTTAATTCTGCCGGGCTTTACGGCAGCTGACCTGCCGATGCATGTTATTTAATCGTGTCATTCCCGCGAAGGCGGGAATCCAGGTAGTCAATGGTCATTCATTCTGGATTCCCGCTTCCGCGGGAATGACGGCGGTGGAGTGGACCCGCCGTCGTGGGAATACCGGGGTGAAACAAACCCGCTCCCACCAGCGCAGCAGGGCCGATGTGCTACTAATCGTCATTCCCGCCCCCGATCGAGTCGAGGGCAGGCTCCAGCGGGAATCCAGGCGGTCAAACGATCTCATCATACCTGTCCCTCCATAATGGGTTCGCCTGCTCAATCAACTGAAGTTTCCAAGCGCGATTCCATTTCTTGATCTGCTTTTCGCGCTGGATCGCCGATTCCACGCACTCGTGCATCTCGAAATACACGAGCTTGTCTACAGCATACTTCGCGGAGAATCCTGGCCTTATTCTTGTGCTGCCACACGCGGCTAGACAAACTTCCGCGGGAATGACGGCGGGGAGCGAACCCGCTGTCGCAGAACACGCTCCGCAACGAATGGCGGAGTGGAATAGCCTCACGGTCTCTGGTTCTTGTCTGGTCAAGTTGACGTCCTACCCGCGGCCGGGGATGGCGACCAGCAGCTTCTTCGTATACGGGTGTTGCGGATCGTAGTAAATCCGGTCGGCGTTTCCGTACTCGACCATTTCACCGTTGTGCATCACTAACACTTCATCGGACATGTACTTCACAACCGAAAGGTCGTGCGAGATAAAGATATAACTCAGCCGGTACTCGTCCTGCAGTTCCTGCAGGAGATTGAGCACCTGGGCCTGCACCGAGACGTCCAGCGCGGACACCGATTCGTCGCAAACGACAACGTCCGGATTCATGGTGAGACAACGCGCGACCCCGATCCGCTGTCGCTGGCCGCCGGAAAACTCGTGCGGATACTTGTAAAACGCATTTTCGTCGAGCCCGACCCGCTTCAGTAACCGCATGGCCCGGTCGGTGCGCTCCGCGTCGTGCTCGCCGATGCCGTGGATCTGCATGGGCTCGAGCAACGTCTGCCCGACGGTAAAGCGCGGATTGAGCGAGGCATATGGGTTCTGGAAGACGATCTGCAAGCGCCTCTTGTAAGGCCGGAAGTCCCTGGTGGACAGCGCCAACAGATCTTTACCGTCGAAAATCACCTTGCCGGCATTTGCCGCATGCAGCCGCAGAAGCGCTTTGCCCATGGTCGTTTTGCCGGAACCGGACTCGCCGACGACCCCGAGCGTCTTGCCCTTCGCAAGCGTGAAGGACACATCCTTCACCGCGTGGATTTCGTGCTTGCCGAATAAGCCTTGCCGCTGCACGAAACTTTTGCGCAGATTTTTTACTTCCAGCACAATCGGATCTGACGGCTGGACGCCCCGCGTACGCTCTCCCTCTAGCAGTTGCGGTTCGCGTCCTGGTAAAAAGTCGTCCACCACCGGCAGCCGGATCGGCCGCCGATCCAACGTCGGACGACAGGCGAGCAATGCGCGCGTATAGGCGTCTTTCGGCGCGCCGAACACCGCGCGCACCGGGCCCTGCTCCTTGAGCACGCCGTCAACCATAACAACCACGTAATCGGCGATTTCCCGCACCAATGCCAGATCGTGGGTGATGAAGAGAATCGACATCCGGTGCCGCCGCTTCAACTCCATTATCAGTTCGATAATCTGTTTCTGGACCGTGACATCGAGCGCGGTCGTCGGTTCATCGGCGATCAGGAGTTTCGGCTCGCAAGCGATAGCCATGGCGATCATCACCCGCTGTTGCTGGCCACCGGACAACTCATGGGGATAGCTGTGAGCGCGTTTATCCGGATCGGCGATTCCCACTTCGTCGAGCAGCTCGACCGCCCGCTTGAATGCCTCCGCTTTGCGGAGGCCTCGGTGCAAGCGCAACACCTCGGCGATCTGATTGCCGGCCGTGTAGACCGGGTTCAGCGAACTCATCGGTTCCTGGAAGATCATCGAGATCTGCGAGCCGCAGCGACGGCGCACCTCCTCCTTGCTCTCGCGTAATAGATTCTTTCCCTCGAATAACACTTGGCTAGCAGCGTCGATGCGCGCATTCTGTTCCGGTAGCAGCCCCATCACCGCCAGGGCCGCAACCGTCTTGCCCGAACCCGATTCGCCGACCAATCCAACCACGCTGTCTTCCGTCACGTCGAAGCTGACGCCCTTAAGCGCGGCGACGGTTTCGTCCTTGCCCAAACGAAACGCGAGCTTGAGGTTGCGAACCGATAACAACACTTTCTTGTGCATAGGTGCCGTCATCGCTTGCCTTACTTGCGGCTGGTCCTGGGGTCGAGGGCATCGCGCAACACGTCGGTGAACAGACCGAAGGCGACCACGAATACCGACATCGCGACCGTCACCGCGGTGAGCTGCCACCATTTGCCGAGCACCAGCTCCGTCAGCACTTCGTTGATTTGAATGCCCCAGGAAACCAGATTGACCGGCACCCCGAAACCGAGGAACGACAGGATCACCTCCGCCTTGATAAATTCGACCACCAACTGCGACAACTGAACCAGAATCAGGTGACTCACGTTGGGCAGGATGTGTCCGAACATGCGCCGTGAACTGGACGCACCGATCGCATCCGCGGCCTGTACGTACTCCAGGTCTCTCTGTTTGATATATTCGGATCGAATCAGACGATACGCGCCGGTCCAGCCGGTGAGGCCGAGCACCAGAATCACCGTGTCGATGCCCCGCCCGAATACCGCCGCGAACGCCAGGACCAGCAGGATATACGGCACCGAGGTAAAAATATTGTAGAACCACTCCATCACATCGCCGATCCAGCCGCCGAAGAAACCCCCGACCGCGCCCAGCAATACCCCGATCGTTACCGCCAGTAGCGCCGCCGCCACGCCGACGGTGATCGAGATCTGGCCGCCCTTGACGGTCTTGGCAATGACGTCGCGTCCCCAGCGATCGCCGCCAAACGGGAGCGTCCATGTCGGCTTGGGCTCGGCCTCCGCGTACTGCCTCGCGCGGCGCTCGATTTCCTGGTAATACGGCGCCAGCGGATCGATAGCGCGGGTGGCGGCGTCTATCTCGATTTTTTCCGCACGCACGAAGCTATTCTCGCCCTGTGGATTCGCGCGGCCTGGAAGAAAGCCCGGGTTAGCGTAAGAAACACCGATCTCCCGGTTCCAGTCCTGCGCTACCAAACCGAACGCCGAGGCCATAGCCAGAAGAAAGTAAAACGAAAGAATCGCAATGCACCCCCGGGCAAGTTTGTCCCGCCACAGCCGCGTCCCCGCCGCGCGCCAATAACCGTGCGATTGCGCCATGCGTGCGCCCTACTTGAGTTGCACGCGCGGGTCGAGCCACTTGTAAAGCAGATCGACCAGCAGATTGACGAGCATGGTGAATGCCGCGAGATATACCGTAAGCGCCTTGATAACGGGAAAGTCGCTTCGGTTTACCGCCTGAATCACTTCTCGTCCGAGCCCGGGAATCGAAAACACGTATTCAATCAGGAACGAACCGATGAACAAGGCGGGCAGGGACAGCGCCAGATTTGTCGCAATCGGAATCGCCGCATTACGCAGAACGTGCACCAGCATCACGCGGCGCTCGCCCGCGCCCTTGGCGCGCGCGGTACGCACATAGTCGTGCTGGGTTTCTTCCACGATGAAAGAACGGTAAAGCCTGGTGGACGGGGCAATACTCACCATCAGCGCCAGAATTACCGGCAGCGGCGCGTAGACAGTGAGGTTGGTCCAGACGTCGTCCGACCAACCCATCACCGGAAACCAGCCCCGGACGTAGCCGAATAGGTATTGTCCGACCACCACATAAAGCAAAAAGCTTATCGACATGGCGGCCGTGCAGATCGCCATAATCGCCCGGTCGGTGAGCGACCCTCGCCGATACGCCACCCACAGCGCCAGCGGGATCGAGATGATCGCATCCAGCAGCCATACCGGCCCCATCACCGTCAGCGAAACCGGTGCTTTCTGCAGAATAATCGCGGAGACGAATTCGTTGGTGCTCCAGCTTCGCCCGAAATCGAACGTGACGACCTGCCGCACGAAAATCCACAACTGTACCCACCACGGTTGATCGAGGCCGAGTTGCTGCCGAATGGCGAGGATTTTTTCCTTGCTCGGAATCTTGCCGGCGAGAATTGTCGCCGGGTCTCCGCCGACGAGATGGAACAGCACGAATACCAGCAGGATTACTCCGACCAGCGTCGGCAGGATCTGCCACAACCGGCGCAGCAAATAAGCGCTCACTGCTTGCTTCCCTTCGCCGATACCGCAGGAGCCGCGCCGCGCCGGCCGGTGATTTCCTGGAAGAACGCCTCGGGTGACGGCTTGCGGCCGAGAAAGCGCTCGACCAACTGCATCGGCGGTATCTGCCCGCCGTTCTCCAGTACAATCTGGCGATAACGCCGGCCCACCTTCTCGTCCATCAGGTTTTCACCGAACGGCGAGAGCATGTCGAGCGCGAGCACCTCGGACCACATGTAACCGTAATAGCCCGCCGCATAGCCGCCGACGATGTGGCCGAACGTGCCCGGAAACTGCGTGCCCGGAACATGTCCGAGCGGTGTCTTTGCCTCCATCTCGACCCACACTTGCATCGGATCGCCGGGGTTATCCGACGCCAGCGCCATGTCGTAAGCGGCGTACAGGCGCTGACGGGCGTACTTTGTGCCCTGGCCGTACCGGCGCGCGGCATCCATTCGCCGGATCAGTTCCATATCGATGGGTTTACAGCGGCGACAGGTCGCGTTGAAAAGCCGCAACGATGCCGGGCGACGCGCCCATTCCTCGTACATTTGCGACGGCGCTTCCACGAAATCCCGCCGCACGGCGGTCCCGGCCAGCCACAGATAGCGGGTCTTCGACAGCACGTTATGCATTACATGGCCGAACTCGTGGAACAGCGTCTCGAGCTCGTTTTGATCGAAGCCGTCGCGGCGAAAATTGGTCACCAGCGCGGAAACGGGGGTGCGGCTCGCGAGCGTCGAGGCACCGCGAATCCCGAAGGCGGCGGCATGCTTATACTTTCCTTCGCGCGGGAACAGATCGAGGTAAAAGCTCGCGAGATACTTGCCATCGGCGCGATCGTACACGTCGTAGCCGCGCACTTCGCGATGCCAGACCGGCAAGTCCGGGTTGGGACGGAACTCGATTCCATAGAGCCGGCTTGTGACCTGCATCAGCCACGCAATCGTCGGTTCCGTCGGGAATTGTTGGCGTACGATCTGCGGATCGACCGAATAACGCGCCTTTTTCAGGCGCTGCTGGTAAAAAGCGACGTCCCAGCGTCTAATTTTCGCGGCCGTTTCGCCGGTATGTCGCGCTTTTTCCTGCGCCAACTCGGCCAGCTCGCGTTTCTCGATTTCTTCGACTTTGGAAGCGACGTCGGCGAGGAACTTCTCTATCACTTCCGGGCGTTCCACCATCTTGCGGCGTGCCGACCAATGGGCGTAACTTGGATAGCCAAGCAAGGTCGCGAGCTCCTTGCGCAACTTAACCACCTCTGCCAGGATAGCAAGGTTCTGCTCGGTCCCGCGTCGCGAGACTTCGAACTGATAGCGGCGACGCGTCTCGCCGTTTTCCGCGTAGCCCATCACCGCGTCGATCTCCGGATAATCGAACCCGATGAGGTAATTGCCGTGCTCGTCGCGTGTCGTCGTGGCCAGGAAATCCTCGGGCACGCCCGCCAATTCCTCGGCCGTGAAATTGAGCTTGGTCTTGTTGTCGCGCAAATTACGCGCGAAGTCTTGTTGCAACTTGTCCAATCGATCGAAGATCTTGCGCGCCTGCTCGCGTTTGTCCTCGGCAAGATTGACCCCGCGGTCCTCGAATTGCTCGAGCAGGATTTGTTGCGCCATTTTGTCGATCGGATCGAAGGGCGCGAGCGACTTGAACCGTTGATAAAGCGCCGCGCTTTGGTATATCTGGTTCTCAAGCGAGGAAAGGTTCAATACACACTCCTCCGCCGCTTTTCGCACCTCGGGTTTGGGACTAACCTCGGATAGCAGGAAAACCGGATCGCTCACATCCTCGAGCTTCGTGTCCAGGCGATTCCAGCCATACAAAACCGTTTGCCTGCTTGCCTTCTCAAGCGGCAGACTCTCAAGCTTGGCTATGTCACGCTTGGCTTCGGCGACGGCAGCGTCGCATTTTGGGCCGATGACGTCCGCCTCCGGCTGCCACACCTCGCCCGCTTGTTTCGCGTGCGCAACCCCGCCGAGCGTCAGTACCACGGCGGCAATCAGCTGCAATTTCGTATCGCTTCTCCCCGCGAAATTTACTTCCATTGGAACGATGCGCCAATCGAATTCATCGGCCTGGCCGGAACGCTTCGCGCTTCGCTACGTCGATATCATAGTACATAAACCTCTGAAAATTGTCGGGGTGCGGCTTGAAGCCGGTCACCCATGCTTGCGCCATGTGCGTGCGTATTCTATGAACGTTGTAGAACCACGGCGCATAGACGGCCACAATGCGGCTCATCTGCCGCAACTTTTCGTTGCGCCTGGCTGAGTCCGGCATACTGGCAATGTCGCGATAGAGCCGGTCGAATTCCTGATTCCGGAAGCGGGATTCGTTTGCCGGACCGGCATTCGGTCCGTACAGCAGTTGCATAAAATTCTCCGCGTCAGGATAGTCAGCGCCCCAGGCGGCGGTCGCCAGCTGAAACGTGCCGCCTTGCCGCGCCTTGATCACATCGGAGAACAACATCGTTTCTATTTTGATCCGTATCCCGATGGCGCTAGCGCACTTCACGATCAGCTCGTTCAGTTCGCGTGAGACTCCGCCGGTA
>DATGVQ010000241.1:0-8100 GCA_035300145.1 Acidiferrobacterales bacterium
CCCTGACATTTTTGTTCGGCGCCTCCCGGCAACTGCTCCCGGCGTTGCCCTACCTTCCCACATCCCTGTGGGTCGCCTGCGCCTCACCCCTAACGGGGTTAGCACGAAAATTCGCTCCAGGCGAATTTTTCAGAGACGAAAAACGAAAAGTGGCCCCTCTTGCGCATCCTTGCGCCCGCGGCATTCGTGCATCCTGCACAGCATGATTTTCGTTTTTCTTCATTTTTCAATTACTTGCGTAATTGAAAAATCTGTCGGGAACAGATTTTCGCGTCAGCCCCGCAGGGGTGAGGCGCAGGGAGGCGCCAAGCAAAAATGGCGGCACTTTCTGCGCTGCGCTTTCCTGCTCCGCTTGGAAGCCGGGGCCGGCCTTCCATGGCCGGCCCGCTCGGCGGGAGGAAGGTCCAGTGGACCTTCCTCATCAGACCGCCTCGCCCTTATGCCGCAGGAACCTCTGATTAAATCAGAGGTTCCTTAATTATCGCAGGCTTAACGCCATTTCAATCAATGCCTTTTGTTGCTCAATATGCTTGGCCAGATAACCCACTGCCGGCGATGCGGAAGGTTCCCGTCCAGCATAACTAAGTTCTTGTTTAGGCGACATACAGGCGCGCAAGTGGTGCTGGATTTGATACCAGGCACCCTGATTTTGCGGCTCTTCCTGCGCCCATGCCACCTCTTTCGCCTTGGGATAACGCTTTAATTCCTGCGCAAATTGTTCGCTTGGAAAAGGATAAAGTTGCTCAATACGCAATAGGGCGATGTTGGTTAATTTTCTTTCCTGCCGGGCTGCCAATAAATCGAAGTACACTCTGCCGCTGCAGGCAATCACACGCGTGACGGCATTGGCATCAATCGGCTCGACTTCGCCAATCACCGTCTTGAAACCGCCGCTCGACAAGTCGGTCAGCGAAGAAACCGACGCCTTATGACGCAACAGACTCTTGGGGCTCATAATAATCAACGGCTTGCGGTAAGGCCGAAGCATCTGGCGACGCAGCATATGGAACATTTGCGCGGGGAGGCTCGGCACGCATACTTGAATGTTATTTTGCGCACACAATTGTAAATAGCGCTCTAAGCGCGCGGATGAATGTTCCGGGCCCTGGCCTTCGTAACCGTGCGGCAACATCAGCACCACGCCGCATAACCGATCCCACTTCGCCTCCGCGGAGCTGATGAACTGGTCGATCACGACTTGCGCGCCATTGGCGAAATCACCGAATTGCGCTTCCCAAATAACCAGCTCATTAGGCTCGGAAGAGGTGTAACCCACCTCGAAGGCGAGCACCGCCTCTTCCGACAGAAATGAATCGATGACCACAAAATTGGGTTGTTTGTCCGAGAGATTTTGCAGCGGGACATAAACCCCGGCATCCCACTTCTCCCGGTTTTGATCGTGCAACACCGCATGGCGATGGAAGAACGTGCCGCGCCCGCTGTCCTGGCCGGAAACGCGCACCGGGTAGCCGTTTTCCAATAGCGTCGCGTAAGCCATGGTCTCGGCGTAACCCCAATCCATCGGCAACTTACCCTCGCCCATGAGGCGCCGGTCGGCGATTACCTTTTCCACGCGCGGGTGTAATTTGAAGTTTTCCGGTATGGTGGTGAGTTTAACCGTGAGGCGCTGCAAATCCTTGACCGGCACCGAGGTATCGACCGGGTAGGTCCATTCGGTATTTTTAAACGGCGACCAATCGACAACAAACGCCCGCTTATTCGCGGAGGCTAGTTTGACTATCGGCACACCGGTATCCAAGGCCTGGCGGTAATTCCCGATCATTTCCTCGGCCTCGGCCGGGGCGACAACGCCTTCCGCCGCCAATTTATCCACATAAAGCCGGCGCGTGCCGGGATGCTTCGCGATTTTCTGATACATCAAGGGCTGAGTGACGGCGGGTTCATCCGCTTCGTTATGGCCATGGCGCCGGAAACAGACCAGGTCAATCACCACGTCTTTATGGAAGGTCATGCGGAAATCGAATGCGATTTGGGTTATCAACAGCACCGCTTCCGGATCGTCGGCGTTGACGTGAAATACCGGTGCTTCCACCATTTTTGCCACATCGGTACAGTACAGGCTGGAACGAGTGTCGCGCGGGTCGCTGATGGTAAAACCGATCTGATTGTTGATCACGATGTGTACCGTGCCGCCGGTGCCGTAGCCGCGGGTCTGCGACATATTCAACGTCTCCATCACCACGCCTTGGCCGGAGAAAGCGGCGTCGCCATGCAGCAACACCGGCAGCACCAGTTTACCTTCTTTATCGTTACACCGTTGTTGGCGCGCGCGCACCACACCTTCCACCACTGGATTGACGATCTCCAGATGCGAGGGGTTGAAGGTTAGCGTTACATGCATGGCGCCGCCGGAAGTCGCTAAATCCGAGGAGAATCCCAGATGATATTTTACGTCGCCCGACGTCAGCTCGGTCGCGCCGTTCTTTTTACCTTCAAATTCGAGGAACAGGTCGCGCGGCAACTTGCCGAGAATATTAACCAGCACGTTCAGCCGGCCACGATGCGCCATGCCGATCACCATCTCCTGGATGGATTGCTCCCCGGCGCGCTGGATCAAGTAATCAAGCAGCGGAATCAGGCTCTCTCCGCCCTCCAAAGAGAAACGTTTCTGTCCGACATATTTGGTATGGAGGTATTTTTCCAGCGTTTCCGCCGCGGTAAGTCGCCCCAAAGTGCGGCGTTTCACTTCCGCGGAAAATTGTGGGGTGGCGCGGCATCGTTCCAATCGGTCTTGTATCCAGCGTTTCTGCTCGGTTTGGGTAATATACATGTACTCGGTGCCGATGCTGCCGCAGTAGGTGTCCTTTAGAATTTGCATGATGTCGCGCAGCGCGGCTTGCGGCGGGCCGACGAGAGAGCCGGTATTAAAGACCGTATTCATATCGGCTTCATTGAAACCGTAAAGATCCGGTTCTAGTTCGAGAACTTTGGGCGGCTGATGGCGCTTAAGCGGATCGACATCGGCGTAGCGCACGCCGAGGAACCGGTACGCGTTGATGAGCTGCAGTACCGCGACTTGTTTCTTAATAACGGTGTTTACGTCCTGGCCGATCGGCATCGGGGTGGTCGTACTCCGTTGCCGTGCCTGGCTGGCAAAAAACTGGCGAACAGACGAATGCGCGACATCGCGCGCAGCCGCACCCGGCGCTTGTTGTAACTCATCAAAATAGGCACGCCAGGCAGGAGCGACATCGGCCGGATTCTTTAGATAAACCTCGTACAGATTCTCGACAAACGATGCGTTCGAGCCAAAAAGATAGGAATTGCTCATCATCGTCCTCATCATATTTTTTTCTCCTACCGGCGTTCCTTGTTTGCGGACCAAGGTCTGATCTGCCGGGTCTTTTTGGTTAGGTCGATTTAGATCGCTCATACTGTACGTTTCACTAATAAGGATTTAATCTTGCCGATGGCCTTCGTCGGATTGAGTCCCTTCGGGCAAACATCAACGCAGTTCATAATACTGTGGCAACGGAACAGGCGGTAGGGGTCTTCCAGATCGCTCAAGCGCTCATTCGTGGCCTGATCGCGCGTATCCGCGATAAAGCGGTAGGCCTGGAGCAGGCCGGCCGGGCCGACGAATTTATCCGGATTCCACCAAAAAGAAGGACAGGCGGTGGAGCAGCAAGCACACAGTATACACTCGTATAAGCCATCCAGCTCGGCGCGGTCTTCCGGCGATTGCAGACGCTCGATTTCCGGTTCCGGATCATGATTGATGAGATAAGGCTTGATCGAGTGGTATTGGTGGTAAAACTGGCTCAAGTCTACGACCAGATCGCGAATGACCGGCATACCCGGCAGCGGCCGCAATTCTATGGGCTGCCTCAGGCTGTATAAAGGGGTGATGCAAGCGAGGCCATTCTTCCCATTAATATTGAGGGCATCGGAACCGCACACCCCCTCACGGCAGGAGCGGCGCAGGCTTAAGGTCTCATCTTCCGCCTTAAGCAGCAGAATGGCGTCCAGCAGCATCTTATCGCCCGCCTCGATGTCAAGCTGGTAATCCTGCATGTAGGGCTTGCCATCAGTCTCCGGATTGTAGCGATAAACGGAAAAACGCATGCTGATCTGCTCCTAGTAAACTCTTACCTTCGGTTGAAAAGGTTCGACCGTTAATGGTTTCAATCGCACCGGCTTGTAATCCATGCGATCACCCTCTTTAAAATAGAGCGAGTGTTTAAGCCAGACGCGATCATCGCGTTCCGGGTAATCATCGCGCGCATGGGCGCCGCGGCTCTCTTTTCTGGCCTCGGCCGAAATCACGCTCGCAAGCGCGACTTCCACCATATTTTCCAATTCCAGCGCCTCGACCCGCGCGGTATTAAAAATTTTGCTCTGATCCCGCAATACCGCATGTTGCAGGCGCTCGGCCAGCTGCCGCATCTTTTTTATTCCCTGTTCGAGCACCGCCTGGGTGCGGAATACGCCGCAATGCGCCTGCATCACCCGCCGCAATTCTTCCCGGATGTCGTTGATGTGCTCGCCCTGGCCTTTTTTATCCCAGCGCGCCAGCCGCTGGCGGGCCGGCTCCAACGCATCCTTAGGCAATGTGACCTCCGGGCGCTCTTTTGCTAAATAATCAAGGATATGATTACCGGCGGCGCGGCCAAATATCACCAAATCCAGCAGCGAATTGCCGCCAAGCCGGTTTGCGCCATGCACCGAAACGCAAGCGCATTCGCCGATAGCGTAAAGACCGGGTAGCGGCTCCTCGCCGTTAGTTCCGGGCACCACCACCTGTCCATGCAAATTCGTCGGTATGCCCCCCATCATATAGTGACACGTGGGCACGACCGGAATCGGCTCTTCAATGGGGTCTATGTGAGCGAATTTAATCGCCAATTCGCGGATACCGGGTAAACGCGATTTAATGATCTCCGGCCCTAAATGATCCAATTTTAGCAGAACATAGTTGCCTTCTTTGCCGCAGCCGCGTCCTTCGTGGATTTCGACCGCTATCGCCCGCGCTACCACATCGCGTCCGGCCAGATCTTTGGCATGCGAGGCATAACGCTCCATAAAACGCTCACCGTCCTTATTGATGAGATAGCCGTTTTCGCCGCGCACCCCTTCCGTGATCAACACGCCGGCGCCTGCGATCCCGGTTGGATGAAATTGCCAGAACTCCATGTCTTGCAGCGGAATACCGGCTCGCAACGCCATGCCCAGACCATCGCCGGTATTAATCAACGCGTTGCTAGTGGTCTGGTAGATGCGGCCGGCGCCGCCAGTAGCGAGCAATACCGCCGAAGCTTGTATAAAAATGGGTTCGCCGGTCTCAATTTCAAGCACCACGACGCCAAGCACATTACCTTGTTGGTCTTTAACCAGGTCGAACGCGAAATATTCGTCAAAGAAATGCGTTTTCGCTTGGATATTACGCTGATATAAGGTGTGCAATAGCGCATGGCCGGTGCGGTCCGCCGCCCCGCAGGTGCGCGTCGCCTGGGGACCGCCGTAATTTTGCGACTGGCCGCCAAACGCCCGCTGGTAAATTTTACCGTTGGGCAGACGGGAGAACGGCAAGCCGTAATGCTCCAATTCATAGACTACTTGCGCGGCATTACGGCACATATATTCGATCGCGTCCTGATCGCCGAGATAGTCTGATCCTTTGACCGTATCGTACATATGCCAATGCCAGTTGTCCTCGGTCACATTACCGAGCGCAGCGGTAATGCCGCCTTGGGCCGAAACCGTGTGCGATCGCGTGGGAAATACTTTGGACACGACCGCCACTCTAAGCTCGACCTTGGCGAGCTGCAGCGCGGCGCGCAAACCGGCGCCGCCGCCGCCGACAATAACCGCATCGAAACTACGCTTGGCTATTTCCATCAGGCGCCCCATAAAATTTGCATGGACCACGCCGCATAAACCACCAACGCAAGGATCGCGGCGACTTCCAGCGCCAGCCGCAAACCAGTGGGGTGAACATAATCCATTAATATATTGCGCACACCGACCCAGGCGTGGAGGAACAAGCTTAAGAAAAACAATAAGCTGAACAAACGCAGCGAAAGCGGCGTGAACAAGGCCTTCCATTCAGCAAACTGCAGCGGCCGATGCGACAGTAAAAAAATCGTCATAAATAAAGTGTAAATCACCAGGATCACGGCGGAGATCCGTTGTACCAGCCAACTCAGCAAGCCGTAACCGGCGCCGGTTACCAGACGATTTACCATAACCATATTCCAATGAGGACAGTGAGAACAACGCTAACAAATAATGCCAGCGCGGCGGTAATTCTGGCTTGCGGGAGATCCACGCCTATGTGTATATCCAGAAACAGAAAGCGTATACCGGCAAAAAAGTGATGCAAGAAAGCCCATAATAAAACCAATAAAAACAATTTAACCAAAGGATGGTCCAGACGCGCGCGCGCGGCGTCGAAACCGGCGGCGGAGCCCAAACTCTGCTGCAACAGAATCAATAGAACCGGGATTGCCAAAAATAACAGCGCGCCGCTCACGCGATGCAAAATCGAAGTCAGCGCGGGCAGCGGTAGTCTGATCTGGAACAGATTAAGATAGTTAGGACGTCTCGCCATCTTTATTATTTATTACTCTCTCTCGTGGCCTCCGCTATGCGCGGGGGGATGCGCTCGATTAGGCGCGGATCAAACGGCGTCGGCAAAATATAGTCTACACCAAACTCAAGCTTGGTTAAATTATAGAGCTTGAGCACCTCACGCGGCACCGGCAACCGCGCCAATTCAGCTAATGCCTTTACTGCGGCGATCAACATAGGTTGAGTGATGCGTTTGGCGCGCGCATCTAACGCGCCGCGAAAAATGAACGGGAATCCTAACAGATTATTTACTTGGTTGGGGAAATCCGAACGTCCGGTAGCCATAATCAAATCGTTTCTGGCTTTGTGTGCCAGCGTCGGCAGAATTTCCGGGTCTGGATTAGCCAGCGCGAACACCACCGGTTTCGGCGCCATGCTTTGCAGCATCTCCGGGGTAACCAGATCGCGGGTGGACACGCCGATAAACACATCCGCGTCCACTATCGCCTCCGCCAGGGTGCGCTTGGTGGTCGGCCGCGCGAAATCCAGTTTATAGCGATTTAAATCGGACCTGCCGGAATGGATCACCCCCTTTCTATCCAGCAAAATAATATTATTCGCGTCTGCGCCGAGAGCGATTAACAAGCGCATCGACGCCAGTCCGGCGGCACCGGAGCCAAGACAAACGATACGCACCTGTTTGAGATTTTTACCCTGGATCTCCAGGGCATTCGTCAGTCCGGCGCAAATAATCACCGCCGTGCCATGCTGGTCGTCGTGAAAGACCGGGATATCCAGGCGTTCGCGTAACGCCTGCTCCACCTCAAAACAATGGGGCGCGGCAACATCCTCTAAATTGATCCCGCCGAAGGTCGGCGAAATGTTTACCACGGTTTCAATAAATGCCTCGACGCTAGGCGCCTTGATTTCGATATCGAACACATCGATGCCGGCAAAGCGCTTAAAAAGCACCGCCTTGCCTTCCATGACCGGTTTACCGGCGAGCGCGCCCACATTGCCCAACCCCAGCACGGCGGTGCCGTCGGTAATCACGGCTATCAGGTTGCCTTTATTGGTAAAGCGGTAAGCGGCCTCCGCGTCCCGAGAGATTTCCTTAACCGGTTCGGCTACGCCGGGCGTATAAGCCAGGGAAAGATCTGCGACGGTCGCGCAAGCCTTGGAAGGCTCGACCGAAATTTTCCCTGGTTTAGGAAACTCATGATAGCTGAGCGCTTGTTGTTTAAATTTATCCATAGACACTGCCTTTTAAATTTTGCGAAAAGCCGTAAAGCTTAGCAGGGTGAAGAAAAACTCGTTTTTCATCACCCTGCGGTGGCCGCTCTCGCGCATCCCTGCGCTACGGCCGCTCCCGGCGTCCCCGCCTCCCGCGACGCACAGGGATGTGCAAGTGTCGCGGGAGGCAGGATGCCGGAAGCGACCGGCATTACTACTTCCCTGTAGGGCACGGCACTAGGGCTTCCTGCCCGTTGCGGTATAGGGACGTACCGCCATTTCCCAATCACTTAAGTGATTGGGAAATGAAGCAAAGCCCCTTGTATTACAGGGCCG
>DATGVQ010000242.1:0-59443 GCA_035300145.1 Acidiferrobacterales bacterium
CTATTTCACCGACTTCCGCCAGCGCCACATCGGGCGCATCGACGCGAAGACCGGCGAACTCAAGCTCTTTGCCATTCCGACGCCGGCCTCCGCCCCGCGGCGCGGCATGATGGATGCGCAGGACCGGCTCTGGTTCGGCCAGTATCGCGGCGACCGCATCGCGATGTTCGACACCCGCAGCGGGCAGTTCAAGGAGTGGAAGCTCGCCACGCGCTGGGCCTCGCCCTACGACGTCATGATCGACAAGAACGAAGAGGCCTGGACCGGCTCGATGATCACCGACCAGGTAACGCGGCTCGATACCAGGACCGGCCAGTTCGTCGATTACCTGCTGCCGCGCAAGACGAACATCCGGCGCGTCTTCGTGGACAATTCGACGACGCCGGTGACCTTCTGGGTCGGCAGCAACCACGGCGCCTCGATCATCAAGATGGAGCCGCTGGACTGATAGACGACCCCGTGGAACTCCGCGCCTGGCGCGGGTTTCCGAGGGGTTGGCAGATCACATCATTAAAGGGGACACCATGCCGTCCTTCAACGACTAGTTCGAAACGTGCCGCCGTCTTCTTCAAGAACGTCCCACCCGCGCACGCCGGCTGTATCAGTACTCGGTTATCTGAAAACCCTGAAGGAGGGAGCCTTTATGAGAGGCGGGATGGATTTTGCTCGTATCTTTCGTCTTCTTGGCGCTGGTCTTCTCGTCCTTGTTTTAGCGTCGTGTGCGGCCGGCGTTGCCTTGGTCGGTCCGCGCCCGTTTGCGCACGAGACGAGCGACCTTCCGGTGAATCCGGAGATTCTCTGGGGGCGCCTCGACAACGGTGTGCGCTACGCCGTCTGGCCGCTGCCGAAGCGGGACAAGGTGTCGCTGCGTCTGCTGGTCGAAGCCGGTTCGCTCAACGAAACCGATCAGGAGCGCGGGCTTGCGCATTTTCTCGAGCACATGGCCTTTAACGGCTCCGAGCACCTGCCTCCGGGCACGATGGTGGCTGAATTACAGAAGCTCGGCGTAGGCAGCACGCATAACAATGCAGACACTGGCTTCGAACGCACCTTGTACAAGCTCGACTTGCCCGGCGCGAGCGAGGCGCTGATGGAAAAGGGATTGTTCATCCTGCGCGAGACCGCGGGCGGCCTCACGTTCCCGGCCCGCCAGATCGAGCAGGAGCGCCGAGCCGTTCTGGCCGAGATGCGGGGGAGGGGCAGCCCGGGTTCGCGGGTCTTCGAAGCGAGTCTTGGCATGGTATTCGGTGACTGGCTCGCTACGCGCTGGCCCATAGGCTCGCGCGAGGTGATCGAGCGCGTTCAACGCGACGACTTTGTGCGCTTCTATCGCCGCTGGTATCGGCCGCAGCGGCTCGTCGTCATCGCCGTCGGCCCGGTCGACGGCAAGGCGGTCGAGCGCCTGATCCGAACGCGGTTCGGCGATCTCCACGCGCCGGACCGCGCGATCGCGCCGGACCCGGCCTTCCCACCGCTCATGCCGCGGGGTACGGCGATCCGTCTCGTGCCCGAACAAGCGGATAACCTGACCATCGTGCTCCTTGCCGCCGAACCGCTTGACCGTTATCGCGATGACTTCGCTGAGCGCGAAAAAGCCACAATGCTCGAGTTGGCGTTCAGGATCCTGAACCGCCGTCTTAACGATCGATCTCTCGCGGCCGGCGCGATGTTCTCGGTAACGCGTGTTGGCACCTGGGTCCAATTCAGCCGCGCTCGTATCGGTGCGATCGAGCTTGCCACCACGCGTGCCCACTGGCGTGAGGCCGTTGCGGCGGCCGAACAAGAACTGCGGCGCGCGTTGAGCTATGGCTTTACCGAGCCGGAGGTCGCCGCGGCGAAAGCAGAGGTGCGCAAGAACTGGCAGCAGCAGCTTCTCGCCAGCGAGGCCGGGATGAATTCCACCGATGCCGTCGAATCCCTTGTGAGAAGTATTCCCTCAGACCTCGTAGTCGCCTCGCTGAAGCCGGTCATCGAACGTCTCGACAAGGCTATCGAACCGGTCGGAGGCGCCGCGCTGCAAGCGGCGTTGCATGCGCTGTGGATGGACGGCGATCGGCGTCGGCTGCTCAGCGGGCCGGTCGGCGGTGACATCTCGGAGGCGGCCGTTGCCGCGGCGGTCAGGGCAAGCGAAGCGGTCGCTCTGAAGCCGCCCGAGGCAAAGAAGGACACGCCGTTCGCTTATAAGAGCTTCGGGGCGCCGGGGGCGGTCGTCTATCGCGACAAGCCCCGTCCGGACCTGACGGTGGCCGCGTTCGCCAATGGATCTCGCGCCGTCGTGCTGAGAGCCCAAGGTCCCTACACCCATATTCATGTGGCTGTCGATGTGATGGGCGGCGGGCGCATGGCCCAGCCCGACGGCCGGGACGGGCTCGCCTACCTGGCGAACCGATACTTTCTGGCAGGCGGCCTGGGTGCACATTCATTCAGTGAGCTCGATCGTCTTCTCAAGAGCCGCAATGTAGATCTCGGGTTTGCCGTCGCCGACTCGCAGTTCCAATTCACCGTCAGCGCCCCGGCAGAGGAGCTGCCTTTCGTGCTGCGGGTGGTTACCGCCTATTTGGCGGCCCCGGGGTTTCGCGAGGAAGGGTTCGCGCTGGCCAGGGGTTCCCTGGACCGCTTAGTTGCAGAAATCGGCGCGGCGCCAAAGAGCGTCATTGAGCATTACCTTCCACGTCGACGCTGTGCCGGCGACCCGCGCTGCGGATTGCCGGATCTGGGGACGCTAAAGGCACGCCGCTGGGATGAGCTGAAGGCGTGGCTCGCACCGGCGCTGCGGGAAGCTCCGCTCATCGTCACAGTGGTGGGACAGACCGAAGCCGAGGCGGCACTCAAAGAGCTCGCCGCAACGATTGGAGCCTTGCCGATTCGCCGGGCGGTTCCACGCGAGCGGGCGCCCGAGAAGGAGCTCCCGACGCTCCCCCCCGGCGCGGTCGAGACTTTGACCTATACGGGCAGAGACAACGGCGCATTCGCGGTCGTGGAATTTCCGGTGCCGAGCATGCGCGACTATCCGCACTGGATCAGGGAGGGACTCGTGGCGCGCTTGCTGGCGCAGCGGGTCAGGGACAGCTTGCGCGTCGCCGCCGGAGAGAGTTTCGGACCGGCGGTGATGCAGCTCCCCGGCTGGCTGCGCGTCCAAGTCGACGCCGGCTCGGACCGAGTCCGAGAGGCCGCGCTTCGCGTCATGACCGTGGTGCGCGAGATCGAGACGCGGCCCTTCACCGAGGAAGAGATGTCCCGTGTCGTGCCGGTCGCCCTGAGAGTAGAGGACGAGTCGCGCGGGCAAGCGCGCACCTGGCTGCAGGCGCTGCGCGGTCAGCCGGAGCCAACGGCTGCATTCGATCGCTTGAACCAAACACGCGGCATTATCGCAAGCACGACCCTGGAGGAGATCAACGCCCTCGCCCGCGAATTACTAAAGCCCGAGACGGCGCGAACCTATCTCGTCGTGCCTGCAGCAACAAGCCGGTGATCAGAAATATCACGTGGTGCCGCGACCGCCCTGCGGCTGGAAAACGCCACAATGGCTCTACGCTGGGCCCCTACCCAGCTATCGCGGGCTCTTCGCCAGCGCTCCGCTATCCCTAGCTCATCGTTAGTCACCAGCCGCCAGGGCTGCCCCCCGGCATAGAACTTGAATTCCCGCCGAGCCTGCCTTACGCTAGCGCCGAGCAAATTCACTCAACCCTGCAAACAAGAAAAGGAGACACCATGAAAAATCCTCTCGATTCCATTTGGGGAACCATCATTTCCGGATTAGTGCTTACCCTGATTTTATATATATTTGCGCGCAATTTTTTGGTTGTCGTCGGCTGACCGCTTTCCCGAACAAACAAAAACTGGAGGCACCTATGGAATTAATCCTTGATCGTTGGTTGCACGTCCTAGCCGGCATTACCTGGATAGGTCTTTTATATTATTTTAATTTTGTTCAAGTCCCGGGTCTGGCCAAAGCCAGGGCCGACGGCACCGCCGCGGGCATCACTACCCACATCGCCCCGCGCGCGCTTCTGTGGTTCCGCTGGGCGGCGGTGGTGACTTGGTTAACTGGCGCCCTTTACCTGTTTCGCGCTTCTCATTTAAGCCTCGCGGACGCCTTTATGCTGAAAGGGGCCAGCGCCACAATCGGCCTTGGCGCCTGGCTTGGTACCATTATGCTCTTTAATGTATGGGTGTTGATTTGGCCCAATCAGAAAAAGGTATTGGGCATCGTGAAAGTGGATGATGCGGCGAAGGCGAAGGCGGCGCGAGTGGCATTTCTGGCCTCACGCACGAATACTATGTTGTCTATTCCCATGGCCTTCTTCATGGTCGCCGGCGCGCATTTGCCTAGTTTGCATTAATCATACAAAATAACTCTAAAATAAAGCCCGGTTCTTACCGGGCTTTATTATTTATCGTAACCTCTCAAAGTGCGCTTTTGAGGCTTGTATTATCGTAATAAGGGATTAAAATTATTTCCTCGCGGCGCCCTGCGTGCAGGGCGCTTTTATATTTTGGTGATCAGCATGGCTAAAGAATATCTCATGCCCGTTTTACCCCCCTTGCCTGTTTCTTTCGTGCGCGGCGAAGGCGCGTGGTTGTGGGATAACGCCGGCAAAAAATACCTGGATGCCTTAAGCGGCGTGGCCGTGTGCGGCTTGGGCCACGCGCATCCGGCGGTAACACAGGCAATCTGCAATCAGGCAGGTAAGCTGATTCATACCTCGAACTGGTACGAAATTCCGTTAAAACAGAAACTGGCGGAGCAACTTTGCCGGCTTGCGGGCATGGATAACGTTTTCTTTTGCAACTCCGGCGCGGAGGCTAACGAGGCGGCGATCAAGCTGGCGCGATTATACGGCCATCAGCGCAATATTCGCACACCTTCTATTATTGTCATGGAAGGCAGTTTTCATGGCCGCACCTTGGCGACCCTGAGCGCAACCGGCAACCGTAAAGTGCAGGCCGGTTTTGAACCCTTAGTGCTCGGCTTTAACCGTGTACCTTACAATGACCTCGAGGCCGTAAACCAGGTCGGCGCGAACGATAGCAGCGTAGTCGCAGTATTGGTTGAACCGATCCAGGGCGAAAGCGGCGTCGTGATCCCGAATCCGGGTTATCTGCAGGGCTTACGCAAAATTTGCGATGCGCGCGGCTGGCTGTTGATGCTGGATGAAATTCAGACCGGCATGTGCCGCACCGGAAGATGGTTCGCGTGCCAGCATGAACAGGTGGCGCCGGATGTCATGACGCTCGCCAAAGGGCTCGGCAACGGCGTGCCGATCGGCGCGTGCCTTGCGCGCGGGCCGGCGGCGGATGTGTTTCAAGCGGGCAGCCACGGCTCTACCTTCGGCGGCAATCCGCTCGCGTGCAGCGCCGCGCTGGCGGTGATCGAAACCTTGGAGAACGGCCGGTTTGAGCAACGCGCGGCGCAATTGGGTCAACGTATCCTAAAGGGTCTGCAGCGGAATCTCACTGGAACGTCCGGCGTCAAAGAAATCCGCGGCAAAGGTTTGATGCTCGCGGTTGAGCTGGAGCGGCCATGCAAAGAATTGCTTACTGCGGCGCTGGAACAAGGCCTGCTGATTAACGTGGCGAACGATAAAATCATCCGCTTGCTGCCGCCTTTGATCGTCAGCGAAGATGAGGCCGACCGGATTGTGCGTATTTTAACCAACGTTGTGCGGGTGTTTTTGGAGCAGCGGTGAAACCGCGCCACTTTCTTACCTTACTGGATTTGAGCGCTGCCGAGCTCAAGGACTTGCTGCGGCGCGCCATCGAGCTTAAAAAGAGCCACCTGCGCGGCGAACGCTACGAACCCCTGCACAATAAAAACCTGGCCATGATTTTCGAGAAATCGTCGACCCGCACGCGCGTGTCGTTCGAAGCCGGCATGACTCAACTCGGCGGCCACAGCATGTTCCTGTCACCAACCGATATGCAACTGGGTCGCGGCGAGGCAATCGAAGATACCGCGCGTGTTCTGTCAAGAATGGTCGAAGTTATCGTGATGCGCACGCATGAACACCGCAAGATCGAGATATTCGCCGCGTATTCACGCGTGCCGGTGATTAACGCCCTTACCGATACACATCATCCCTGTCAATTACTTGCTGATATCCAGACTTATATCGAGCTGCGCGGTGAGATCAAGGACAGAACCGCGGCCTGGATCGGCGATGGCAATAACGTGTGTCACTCGTGGATGCATGCCGCGCGGCAATTTGACTTTAAGCTCAAGATCGCCACGCCGCCGGGTTATGAGCCGAACGCCGCGTTGACCGAGGCGTGCAAAAAAAACATCAGTCTGCTGCGGGATCCGCAGGCGGCCGCACGCGGCGCCGATATCGTCGTTACCGATACCTGGGCCAGCATGGGCCAGGAAAACGAGAAGACGCAACGCAGCCAGGCATTCGCCGGGTTCATGGTGGATAATAAGATTATGAGCCTGGCCGGCAAAAACGCCTTATTCATGCATTGCCTGCCGGCGTATCGCGGCGCCGAGGTCGCGGCCGAGGTGATCGACGGGCCGCAAAGCGTGGTGTGGGATGAGGCGGAGAACCGCCTACATGCGCAAAAGGCGTTGCTTGAATTCTTATTGGTTACTCGATAGCCAAACGGCCGGAAGTTACCTCAAAAATGGACGTAGAAACTATGAAGAGCGCCCACCGCCGGATTAAGCTAACCCTGAGGTATTCAGCAAACACAACAGGAGGCAAGACGATGAACGCTCTTCATAGTTTCTACAAATGCTCCCGCCTATTTCACATATTTATTTAAGAACGTCTGGGTCTCTTTCCACAACGCCGGCATAATCTCGCTGCGATACCGGTCGGCAGCGGGATTGGAAAAATCGGAGCTCCCTGGGTAAAAATGAAGCTTTACTATTTTATTAGCTTGTTTCATGGCGGTTTCAAACGCCTTGATCCCGTCGGGCAAAGTGTCTTTTGCGAAAACACCCAATACCGCCGCCTTTAAATTTTTGATCGCCGTGGCATCGTTCGGCAAAGCGCCGTCATAAATTACGACGGCAGATACCACATTCGGTTCGGCAAAACCGGCTTGCAAAGACTGGCTGCCGCCGAAGCCCCAACCCATGGCAATGAGTTTCCTTCCCGGCGCCTTTAGCGCATTGAGCGCCGCGCGGTGCTTGGCGTTCGCCGCCTCTTGGTTTACCGCCAGCATGTATTCCTTAGCTTGGCTGGTTGAGTCGGCCACTTTTCCGTTGTAAAGATCAATGGCGATCACGCGATAACCCAACTCGCCAAGATAGTCCGCCCAGCGACGCATGGAATCATTCAAACCCCACCACTCATGCAGCAATAAAATGCCGCGCTTCGCGCCGCGCGGTCCCGCCCGGTAAGCTTTAAAAGAGATTCCCTTATCGGTTTTTAGCGTAATGGTTTCGCCGGCGGAAGCGGCGGTCGCATTCGGCTCTCCAGCCTCGGTGCCGGCATTCTGGGCATAACCCGTTCCTATCGCCAAAAAAATTATCAGCAAAAATAAACTCAAATTGCGGAACATGCATTTTTCCTTAACTAGGGAATCGGTCGGCGTATTGTAGATTTTATCTGCAAGAACACAACCGGCATCAAAAACCGAAGATTTTACTTTTGCAGGGAATTAGCAGGGTGTTGAAAAAGTCCTTTGTATTACCAATTCCGTCATGCCCGCGAAAGCTGGCATCCAGTAACTCTTTGAACTCCTGGATTCCGCTTCCGCGGGAATGACGTTCAGTAGGGCTGTTGCGAGAGAAAAAACGCGGGTGGTTTTTTAGGATTCCTCCGAAGCTTGCCGGCTAGTCAGCTTAGAGCCGGCTCGGAAAGCGGCACGTTCCAGGCGTCGTAGCCGTACAGCCAGCTCGTGTCCGCTTCCCCGGTGCGCATCCAGGTATTGGCGCTCGAGATCGCCTGGATACGCGAAGTGCGCGGCTTGCGGCTTTCCTCGTAGCGCCGGAACGCACCGTCGATATCCTCTCCATCGGTGTCGTCCAGGCAACGCGCGAGAATGGCGGCGTCTTCGATCGAAGTGGCTGCGCCCTGCGCCATGTACGGCGTCATGGGATGGCAGGAATCGCCGAGAAGCACGACCTGCCCCTCGCTCCAGCGCGCTAGCGGCTCGCGCTCGAGAATCGCCCATTTGTGGCAATCGGGACAGCCTTCCAGCACTGCCCGCACGTCGGCATGAAACCCTTCGTACGCCTGGCGCAGCTGTCTCACGTCGCCCTTCGCCGACCACGATTCGCGCGTCATCCATTCGGCAGGTTCGGGCACGCTGGTCACGAAATAGACCTCGCTCCTGTTGTTTGTCGTATAATAGATCACGATGTGGCGGTCGCGGCCCCACCACTTGGTCCGCGACAGGCCGAGGTCCCGTCCGACGAGCGAAGAAGGAAACACCGCTCGATAGGCGACACGCCCCTTGTGGAGCGGCTTTTCCGGCCCGAGCAGGATTTCCCGCACCACCGAATGCACTCCGTCCGCGCCGATGACCGCGTCGGCGGTGGCGCGCGTGCCGTCCGCAAAGCCGAGCGTAACTTTGCCGGCGCGCCGCTCGAGTCCTACCAGCTCCTTGTTGAGGTGGATGATCTCCGGAGGCACGACCGAAGTAAGCGCGTCGTGCAGATCCGCGCGGTGCATGCAGAGATACGGCGCGCCATAAAGGGTATCGGGCATGGGCAGCTCGTTCGTGATCTCGCCTGTATCCCACACCCGGTTCAGGTGCGAATAGGGCGGGAAGGCCACACGGCGCAGCCGCTCCTCGACGCCGATGCCGCGCAAGACCTTCATGGAGTTCGGCATCATCTGGATGCCGGCGCCAATGCGCGCGAACCGGCTTGCCTGTTCATAGACGCGCACGTTGAAGCCGAACTTGCGTAGCGTCGCGGCGACGGCCAGGCCGCCCATGCCAGCGCCTATTATGGCGATGGAGAGTTTGCTTCGGGTCATATTCCTATTCATGGATGAATTAGTCTGTAAGGAGTAAGCCCTTACCCCGACCCTACCCATGAACCTGCGGCCGGAGGCCGCACCGACTTTCCCTCTCCCACCGGGAGAGGGCGATCCGAAGGGCCGGGTGAGGGAGAGACCGCCCGGTTCATGGGCACAATTCGTGGCAGAAACGCGGCCAGGCGGTCTCTCCCCGGTAACCGGGAGGGGCAGCCCTTCACTGTTTTTCAATCTTGGCCGCCGCGATGATATTTCCCCATTTTGCAATTTCGCTGGCGAGAAGCTCGTCCAGTTCTTCCGGCGTGCCGCCGTGGACGTTCATGCCCAGTTCCTGGAAGCGTTTTCGAATGTCGGGCTGGGCGAGCGCGGTGTTGATTTCCTTGTTCAGCCGCTCGATGATCGCGCGCGGCGTCTTTGTCGGGACCGCGATCGCGTTCCACGCCGTCACCTGGTAAGTCGGGAAGCCACTTTCCCGTACGGTCGGCACGCTGGGGATGCCCGGAAAGCGGCGATCGGCGCTCACCGCCAGCGCCTTCAGGTCGCCGCTTTTGATGAACGGCATTACCGGCGCGATGACCTCGAAGGCGGCCTGGATGTCGTTGCTCTTGATCGCCATGATCAGGGCGGGCGTAGTCTTGAAGGGAATGATAGGCACATTCAGTCCCGTCACGCCCTTGAAATACTCCGCGGCGAGATGCTGCGTGCTGCCGATGTTGATCGAGCCGATGTTGAATTTGTCGGGGTTCGCCTTGGCAGTCGAGATCAGGTCCTTGACGTCGTTGAGCGGCGAGTCCTTGTTGGTGAACACCACGATATCGAAAGATCCCATCCGCGAAACCGACGCAAAATCGCGAATGATGTCGAAGGGGAGCGACTTGAACAGCGAAACGCTGATGGCATTGCCGCTATTCATATGAAGCAGCGTATAGCCATCCGGCTCGGCTTTTGCCACCGTTTCGGCGGCGATGATCCCGCCCGCGCTCGGGCGATTCTCGATGATCACCTGTTGCCCCATCGACGCGGACAGCTTCTGCGCCATCAGGCGCGCGGTGAGGTCGGCGACGCCGCCCGGCGCATAGCCGACGATCAACCGGATCGGCCGCTCCGGATACTTGCCTTGCGCCCAGCCGGACTGCGGCGCGAGGCACCATACCAGAATCGCCGCGAGGGCCCGGATGGCGAGCACCGCTCTGGATGTGCGCAAACAAAGCAGCCGCATGGTCTCCTCCTTCTGGTTCGGCTTCGCTAGGTGTTTTCTCGAATCATTCTACAGACCGTGTTTTCCCGCGGCAACCAATGTGTGAGTCCACCCCTTTGGCACTTAGGTTGGTATTGAGCCGGTATTGTAGAGGAGAACGCTGGGCCAGGTTGTAGTGCCGCCGATCCCGGTTGAACCAAAGGAGCCACGGCAAGCCCCATCCGACTGTGGACATTGGTCAGGGTGAGGCCTTAAGGCCATGCTTTTCCCGTAACAGGGAGGATTTTAAGGCGGTGTCAGGCTTTGTCGTTTGGCATTCCGCATCGTAAAGGATACCCGCCAATGCGGTAGAACCCCCGGATCCAGTATCCGATGTGCTGTCGTTGCATGACACTCGTTCGCGAAAAGAGCGCCAAAGGTTTCTGAACTTATGCACCCAACACGCGCCGGTCTCATGTCATGCGATCCGGACCCGGCGCGCCGGCCGCGGCGAGCGCTAAGACTTGCCGGATTTTAACACCGGTGATGTTACTCTTGCCCTCGTGCTCGACAATGCTTTGCTTAATAAAGCCCGCATTGATCAGGTAATGTAAGATTTGATCCGCCGCCTGTTCCGCGGAAATATCGGATGTATCGATCACCATTTCCGGACGAGCGGGGATTTCATACGGAGAGTCTATACCGGTGAACTCTTTAATCAGGCCGGCGCGCGCCTTCGCGTATAGTCCTTTGTGATCGCGTGTCTCGCATACTTGCAGGGAGGTCGCGACATAAACCTCAATAAATCCACCGCAAGCCTCGATCATCGCCCTGACTTCAGCGCGCGTCTGCGCATAAGGCGCGATAGGCGCACAAATCGCGGCACCGTGATTTTTAGTGATCAGGCTTGCGACGTAGCCGATGCGCTGCACGTTAATGTCCCGGTGTTCGCGCGAAAATCCCAATTCAGCGGATAAACGCTTTCTTACTAGATCACCATCGAGCAGCGTTACCTGCCGATTGCTGCATTCCAGCAGTTTGGCCTGCAATATATTGGCTATCGTGGATTTCCCGGCGCCCGACAAGCCGGTGAAAAACACGGTAAAGCCTTGTCGTGCCCGATTTGGGATAGACTTGCGCAATTCGGCAATGACTGACGGATAAGAAAACCATTCTGCAAATTCACGCTCTCTCTGACGATCTGCATCTGCTTTTAACGGTGAACCGCCGTTCGTTATAAAAAGCTCCACGCGGTCTTCTTCCGGCACGAGATCGCGGAACGGTATTAATTTAATCCCGATCTCATCGGCATGCTGTGCCAATAAACCTTGCGCGCTATACCGGCCATAAAGCGGTGCGCCATTAGCTTGATCGCCCTGTCCGGCGTAATCATGCTCGACGATAAAATGAGAACTGCCGTAATTTTTATTAATGATCGCGTGCCACAGCGCCTCACGCGGGCCACATAGGCGGCGCGCTAACTGTATCAAATTAAGCTGCGCCGTCTGTGGTTCATAATGCGCAAGAATAGCCTGGTAACTGCGGATGCGAGAAAAATAATTCGTATCCATCGCCTCAGCACCAGCCACTGCATTAATCAGAAGCCCGGCTTGGTTCGCCGCGGCGGCACGCCGGGTGAACTCCACATGCGCTCGGTGCATTAATTTAGTAGTCTGAAAACCAACGATGCGCGTAAAATTCCGGACGGACAGTGAGGCGCGCACTGCCGCTGGTGTGCGACGAAGCGCGACAAAATCATAATGTGTCGGCAGCTGTATCGCTTCGATTTTCCCGGCGATATAAATACCGCGCATATTATTAAAAAGATAACGCACCTCTGGATGAGTTTCGCTGGTGGTGCCGAATATCTTGTCAGCTTCCAGCGCTTTGTCCGGCTTCCACAATTGCGTCAACGCGAGAGCGGCGATCATGGTTCCCTCTAAATCGCGCAATGCAATCCGCTCGCCCGCCTGCCAATGCTCGGCAATTGTTTCGGATACTTCCAGGGTAATGGGGATGGGCCAAAGAATACCATTGGCCAAACGCATAGTGGAACATACGCTTTCATAATCAGCTTTGTCCATAAATCCACAAAGCGGTGAAAACGCTCCTGTAATTAATAACTCAAGATCGCCTAATTGGCGCGAGGTGAGATCAATAGAAGGAAAAGTATGCGAGGCTTTTTTAAGCGCGGCCGCACGCGCGGGACTGGCCAAAAGATCAACCAGTTGCCCTCCATAAGGCGCAGCGATCATTAATCGTCGCGGAGAACCCATCGCTTGCATGACGACCCTCGGTTACGCTCGCATCATTATTATGTTGAAACCTTAGATCAAGCCTCGGGCTAATCCAATAACATTAATCGCAATCCCGGATGAGCGGTAGAACCCCGGGGATTAAAGGACTTTAATTCAATGCTTCCTAAACTTGTCTACATCATTGTACAAGGGTAATCTCACCACTCATTCACTTAAAAACCAGGTCTTTGTCTTTAAGGATTATATGTCCGGTCAATTTATCTACACCATGCATCGGGTCGGCAAGGTGGTGCCGCCGAAACGCGAGATTCTTAAAAACATTTCATTGTCTTTCTTCCCCGGCGCCAAAATCGGCGTTATAGGACTAAACGGATCGGGCAAATCCACGCTGCTGCGCATCATGGCCGGCATCGACCAGGACCACGACGGCGACGCGCGGCCGGCGCCCAACATCAAAACCGGTTATCTGTCGCAAGAACCGCAGCTCGATGCAAGCAAAGATGTGCGCGGCAACGTCGAAGAAGCGGTCGCGGCAACAAAAGCCTTATTGGACAAATTTAATGAAATCAGCATGAAGTTCGCCGAGCCGCTAAGCGACGCGGAAATGAATGCGCTGTTGGAAACGCAAGCCAAGCTGCAAGAGCAAATTGACGCGGCGGGCGCCTGGGAACTGGAGAGAAAACTGGAAATCGCCGCCGATGCGCTGCGCTTACCGCCGTGGGAAGCGGAGGTCACCAAACTTTCCGGCGGCGAGCGGCGGCGGGTGGCGTTGTGCAAGCTGCTACTATCGCAACCGGATATGCTGCTGCTGGACGAACCTACCAACCATTTAGACGCCGAATCCGTCGCCTGGCTCGAACGTTATCTGCACGATTATCCCGGCACCGTTGTGGCGGTCACGCATGACCGTTATTTCCTGGACAATGCCGCCGGCTGGATCTTAGAGCTGGATCGGGGACAAGGCATTCCCTGGCAAGGCAATTATTCCTCCTGGCTGGAGCAAAAAGAAAAACGCCTGGCGATTGAGGAGAAACAAGAAGATGCGCGCCACCGCGCCATGAAAGAAGAACTCGAATGGGTGCGGACCGCGCCTAAAGGACGCCATGCCAAAAGCAAGGCGCGCCTCGCGGCCTACGAAGAGCTGGCGTCGCAGGAAAGGCAGAAACGCAATGAGACCAAAGAGCTGTTCATCCCCGCCGGCCCGCGCCTCGGTGATTTAGTGGTAGAGGCGGTCGATCTTAAGAAAAGTTTTGGCGACCGCGTGTTGATCGATAACCTAAGCTTCAACTTGCCGCGCGGCGGCATCGTCGGCGTCATCGGCCCGAATGGCGCGGGAAAAACCACTTTGTTCCGGATGATTACCGGGCAGGAAAAACCCGATGCGGGAACGCTGCGCATCGGCGAAACCGTGCAGCTTGCCTATGTCGATCAAAGCCGCGATAGTCTGGACGGCAACAAAACCGTGTGGCAGGAAATCTCCGACGGCAACGACAATGTTATACTCGGCAAATTAGAGGTGCCATCCCGCGCTTATGTCGGCCGATTCAATTTTAAGGGCGCCGATCAACAAAAATTCGTTAAAGACTTATCCGGCGGTGAGCGTAACCGGGTGCATCTGGCGAAGTTACTAAAGAGTGGCGGCAACCTGCTGTTATTGGACGAACCTACCAACGACTTGGATGTCGACACGCTGCGCGCGCTGGAAGAGGCGTTATTGGACTTTGCCGGTTGTGTAGTGGTAATTTCCCACGACCGTTGGTTCCTGGATCGCATCGCTACCTATATCTTGGCGTTTGAAGGCGATAGCCGGGTAGTTTGGTTCGAGGGGAATTATGCCGATTATGAGGCGGATAAACACCGCCGGCTTGGCACAGATGCGGAACAGCCGCACCGCATCAAGTATAAAAAGTTAATTCATTAATTAACGCTTTCCTCTATACTTGGGGGATTGATTTCTGCTAGATTAACCAGGCTCTACACCGGGAATAGCTTTGTCCCATGCAGTTATTTCCTTAACAATAGCCAAGGAGAAAAATATGAAGATCCGCAACTTAGTAGTGGCTGCCGGATTAGCGTTAGCAAGCAGTGTTGCTTTTGCTATGCATTGTCCGGTCGATATGAAAAAAATCGACGCGGCGCTGGCCGCCAAACCCAACCTGAGCGCCCAACAGATGGCCGAGGTTAAGAAACTGCGCGCTGACGGCGAGGTTTTGCACAAAGCCGGAAAACATCAAGAATCCATTGATACTCTCGGAAAGGCGATGAAGATACTCAATATTCAGTAACGGCAGTAGCGTTTCAAATAAAAATATTTTATAATCAATTAAGTCCCTTAGGCGGCGCACCGCCGCCAAGGGACTTTTTATTCGGTTTACGAAGCCGTACGCCGGTATCGACGCGGTACAGACAGCAATATATGTCGCCGCTTCGCTTAAGCAACGGCTGAAGGACGGGATAACCGGTAAAATCCAGCTAGTGTAGCCATGAAAATCTGATTCATTGGCAAATCGCCGACTCCCAGCGGATTAAATAGGCACTTCGTCGGCGGCATTTCACCCTCACCCGTTTTCCAGATAAACTTCTTTTATGCGTATTACTCATACCGGCAAGCCGCCGGCGAAGATCAACACCCGGCAGACCCTCTACAACCTGTTGCCTTATTTATTGGAATTCCGCGGGCGTGTAGCCTTGGCGCTGACATTATTATTAATGGCCAAGCTCGCCAATGTCAGCGTGCCGCTGGTTCTGAAACATCTTGTCGACAGTTTAAATCGACCGGCCGCTCTGCTGAGCCTGCCGATCTTCTTATTGCTGAGTTACGGCGCGCTGCGCCTTGCAAGCTCGCTGTTTTCCGAATTACGCGATGCGGTGTTTGCCAAAGTCACACAACGCGCCATTCGCCGCGTGGCATTAAGTGTATTCCGGCACTTGCATGCCCTATCGCTGCGCTTCCACTTGGAGCGCCAAACCGGCGGCATGTCGCGCGATATCGAACGCGGCACGCGCGGCATCAGTTTTTTATTGAATTTCACTCTATTCAATATCCTGCCAACCCTGGTCGAAATCGGACTGGTAGCGGCAATCCTGTTGACACAATATGATGTTTGGTTTGCGATTATTACCTTCATCACCTTAATTGCCTATACTGTATTTACCCTGATCGTCACTGAATGGCGCATGATCTTCCGCCGCACCATGAATGACATGGATTCCAAGGCCAACACCAAGGCGATCGACAGCCTGCTCAACTATGAAACCGTGAAATATTTCGGCAACGAAAAGTATGAAGCCCGCCGTTATGATGAAAATTTGCAAACCTGGGAACAGGCGGCGGTGCGCAATCAAACATCGCTGTCGCTATTAAATGCCGGCCAAGGCGGCATTATCGCCGTCGGCGTAACCGCCCTGATGACGCTGGCCGCCTATAAGGTGGTGGCGGGCGCCATGACCATTGGCGACTTGGTGCTGGTCAACGCGTTCCTGATACAACTGTACATGCCGCTGCAATTCTTAGGCTTTGTTTATCGCGAGATTAGGCATTCACTTGCCGACATGGAAAAGATGTTTAGCTTGCTGGACCAAGATGCAGAAATTACAGACGGGCCGGATGCGCGCCCCTTGCTGGTGGGCACCGGCGGTGTACGTTTCGATCGCGTCGATTTCAGCTACGAGCCGAACCGGCAAATCTTGTTTGACGTAAGTTTTGATATTCCGCCGGGGCGCAAGATGGCGGTGGTCGGAGCAAGCGGCGCGGGTAAATCGACTTTATCCCGGCTGCTGTTCCGCTTCTACGAGGTCAGCGCCGGCCGCATTTTGATCAACGGCCAGGATATCCGCGACGTCACCCAGGAAAGCCTGCGCGCCGCAATCGGCATTGTGCCGCAAGACACCGTATTATTTAACGACACGTTATACTACAACATCGCTTACGGCCGGGCCGACGCCAGCCATGATGAGGTCATCCAAGCCGCTGTTCATGCCCACATCCACCATTTCATCGAATCGCTGCCCTTGGGTTACGACAGCTTGGTCGGTGAACGCGGGCTAAAGCTCTCGGGTGGCGAAAAACAGCGGGTTGCCATTGCCCGCACCATTCTTAAGAATCCGCGCATTCTCATCTTCGATGAAGCAACTTCCGCCCTGGATTCGCAATCGGAACAAGCGATCCAAGCCGCGCTGCGCGAAATTGCCGCCGACCGCACCACTCTGGTGATTGCGCATCGTCTCTCCACGATCACTGACGCCGATCAAATCCTGGTAATGAAGCAGGGACGCATCGTCGAGCGCGGCACCCACCGGGAATTACTGAACAAAAAGGGCATTTATGCCGAAATGTGGGCACTGCAACTTCGAGAAGAACAAGAACGTCCGCGCAAAGCGGTTGCTGGCGGGTTATCAACCGCTTCTTAAGGAACCTCTGATTAAGTCACAGGTTCCTGCGGCATAAGGGCGAGGCGGTATGATGGGGAAGGTCCGGTGGACCTTCCTCCCGCCGAGCGCGCCGGCCACGGAAGACCGGCCCCGGCTTTCAAGCGCAGCAGGAAAGCGCAGAAAGTGTCGCCGTTTTTGCTCGGCGCCTCCCTGCGCCTCACCCCTGCGGGGCTAACGCGAAAATTCGCTCCTGGCGGATTTTTGCTTGACGCAGGGAGGCGCCGCACAAAAATGTCAGGGAGGACTTTTTCAGAGTTTCCTTAAGTACCACCGCCGATGTCTTCTAACTTCCCCGCGATTTTAAGGGCCGCCGACTTTTTGCAATAGGTTTAAGTGCTGAAATTTTGCCTCGTTAGCCATTAAGCGTCACTTAAACTGGTCCCGCACGACCCTATTTAAAGAACAAAAACAAATACATACCGCTTGATTTCCCAAACCGCAAGTTGGCACACAAACTGCTTATGGAGTTCAGTCCAAGCTAATTAACTAATTTTGGCCCGGGATGGGAACCAATGAAACTAAATATGAAAACTCTTGAGCGGAATTTAACACAGTGGCTGGCGGCGGTGATATTCGCGTTCGGCCTGCAGATTCTTGCGCGTCTAATACAATGGTCGCTGGTAGCGGTATTCCTCTTCAGCATTGCGCCCGCTACTGGCACAGCCGCTTGGCAGCCGACACAACCAGTTGAAATCATTGTACCTGAGGCCCCCGGCAGCAGCGCCGACCACACCGCTCGCCTCATTCAGAAAATTGTCGCGGAAAATAAATTGATGCCTCAGCCGCTCGTAGTAACCAACAAGCCGGTAAATTTCGCTACCGAAGGTTTAAAAAGCAATATGCATCAACTTGTTGTCACATTTAATGTGCCGAATCCGGCAGCAATCGCCGAGGATTTCAACTGGAAGATTCTTGCCCCTATTCGGACGATAGCCCTTGATGATGAATTTGTGCTCTGGGTGCATACCGACAGCCCCTACCATTCACTGGATGATTACCTGCGCGCAGCGCGCACGACGCCGAGAAAATTCAAAATCGGCGAAACCGGATCCAAGGCGGAAGTCAAACTTGTGACTAAGGCTCTAGAACAAGCGGCAAAGGTAAAGTTTGATTATGTCGCCAAAAAGAGCGGCCATGACGCAGCGCACGCCCTGGCTACCAAGCAGGTAGACGCGATCGTAAACAACTCAGCGGAAACTTTTGCTTTCTGGCGCGCCGGCAAAGTGCGGCCGCTTGCAGTATATAACTATCAGAGAGCGTCATACCGCAAAAATGGCATTCTATCATGGAACGATATCTCGACGATTAAAGAACAGGACTATGATGATGTCGAATATCGCGACACTGGTTATCAAATGTTACGCGGCATCTTCGCCGCCCCCGGTATCTCGGAAGAAGCCCGCCACTACTATGCTGAAGTAATGAAGAAGGTGACGGAAGCGCCGGAGTGGAAGGAATTTTAATAAAAATATCGGCGGAAAACATTGCATTGGGAATTTCTTTAGTGTTTGCTCGGCCAATTCCGCCGCTGTTTGCACCGGGTCGGTACCATAGCCAACAACCGCGGTCGCAGCAAGACCGTGTGTTTGGCAGAAGCTGACATATTTTTGCAATTGGCGCGCCGTTAAAACCCATGCCCGCATTCCGACCGGCGACGGCGCGCATAACTTCTTGCCCATGGGAGACGGCCGCCATGTGTTGATCTCGAATCGCAAGGAATTATGGGTGACGTCACGCTAGAGCAAGCGAGTAACGATAATCGATATGGCGAGCAAGAAAGTCCCCCATTCCATCCCCGTCGGACATTCTCCTCACGGCATTTATTTTTTCTCGCATGCGTCACGCATTTAAAAATTTCCTATTCATCGTTCTTACCTACACATCTTGCCTGGCCGTTGTCTGCGCTGATGAATGTAAAGGCACGGTTTATCTCACTTTCGACACCAGCAATATGGCGCAGGCGGAAGAAATAGCGCGTACCTTAAATACCGAGTGGGTCAAGGCGACTTTTTTTATCGCGAATGAAAAAACCGTGCGCGGTGACTATGCGCTGGACGCCGGCTGGGCGGACTTCTGGCGTGCACGCGTAGCGGAGGGCCATGCCTTCGGCATTCACACCTGGGATCACCTCTACCTGCGCCGGGCGGGCGCACCACCCAGCAGACCATACGCTGGGCGGCGGATTGCGGTTACCCGCTACACGTCGGCTGGAGCAAAACCGGATTTATCGACGATGAACTTCCCAGCGATACTTATCCTAACGCCACACTGCGACTAACTTCATGGCGCCGACTACGGTAAAGGGTTTATTCAGCAGCAGATATTAGGCCTAGCCAAGATTGGCGCGCAGCCTAGGCAAAACCTTTGTCGAGTATTTCCCCGGCAGGAATGCGGCTTGATCAACTCTGCGGCAAGGCACCGTTTTCGGCTTTGCTAAACGCGGTATATTGAACCTTGAATTGCATCACCTTACGCACGTAGTCCCGCGTCTCGATGTAAGGAGGAATGCCTTTGTATCTTATCACCGCATTTTCTCCGGCGTTATACGCAGCGGCCGCCAATCGGTGGTTGTGGTTAAATTTCCTTAAAAGATCTTTTAAATAAAGCACACCGCCTTGGACATTCTGGGTCGGGTCGAAAATGTCTTTGACGCCGTAACGTTTGGCAGTCTCGGGCATTAATTGCATCAAACCGGACGCGCCTTTTCTCGAAATCGCGTTCGGATTAAACCCGCTTTCCGCGTGCACGACCGCCTTCACCAGGGCCGGATCAACGCGATGAAAAGCGGCGGTCTCACGAATCAATTCATCGTAAGCGGCAGGATCTGCCAGAACCGACTGGCTGGCAATAAATTTACCGATGCCTTTAACCGTGGAGTTTTTGCGTATCAATTGATAATGCTGGTAATTCAAAACATGATCGGTAACGATACGAGTTCCACCGGGCAATTGATAAACATAAATATCGGCATGCGCGCTGCCGCTCAATAACAGCGCCGCTAAGATCGCAACCCCGCTGAATTTTTTAGCTAGATAGCCTAATTCCACGTTAATGTCCTCGTTAAATACGTGTACTTAAGCCTTAACTGCATATCCCATGCCAGCAATTTTGCTCCTTGCCCATCAGGTAACTACTAGACTGCTAACCCAGCCAGTGACGCGCATTCCGAAATATTCGCAGCCACGCCCCGTCCTCATTCCAGGCTGGGGGACGCCAGGAATTGGCGGCGGCGCGGAACACCCGCTCAGGATGTGGCATAAAAACAGTGAACCGGCCATCAGGCGTAGTGAGGCCGGCTATGCCTTGCGGCGAACCATTAGGGTTATAGGGGTAAGCCACGGTCGGCGTACCGCGATTATCGACAAAACGCAACGCCATCAATTGTGCTTTAATGACTTGAGATAAGTGCTCATTATCGCGGAACTCGGCGCGGCCCTCGCCATGTGCGCAAGCGATGGGTAAACGCGAACCGGCCATGCCGGCAAGAAACAGAGACGGGTTTGGCGGAATTTCGACCAGGCAAGTACGCGCCTCAAACTGTTCGGAAAGATTGCGCACAAACCGCGGCCAGAGCTCGGCGCCGGGAATGAGTTCGTGCAAGCTCGACATCATTTGACATCCATTACATATACCAAGCGCGAACGTATCATTGCGCGTGAAGAAGCGGGCGAATTCGTCCCGCATCCGGGTATTAAACAAAATGGATTTCGCCCACCCCTCGCCCGCGCCTAACACATCGCCAAAGGAAAAACCGCCGCAAGCGGCAAAACCGCGAAAATCTTTAAGCGAGACCCGGCCTTCGACCAAATCGCTCATCATGACATCTTGTGCGGTAAACCCGGCGCGATCGAACGCCGCCGCCATCTCCATTTGGCCGTTTACCCCTTGCTCGCGCAGTATGGCGATGCGCGGCTGTGCCGAGGCGGCGATATAAGGCGCGGCGACATCCTGCGCGGGATCGAAGGTTAATTGTGCATTTAAACCGGGTTCGGCGCTGTCGAGAATACGATCATATTCTTCTTGCGCGCACTGTGGATTGTCGCGCAGGGTTTGCAGGCGCCAGGTGGTCTCCGACCAGACGCGCTGAAAATTTACCCGGGTGTCACGCAGCAGTGCCCGGCCGCGGCGCGAGAAAGTAATATGATCGTCGTCGCTTAAGGTGCCGATCAGCCGGGTGTAGCGCATCAGGCCGCTTTTTTTCAGCGCACCAAAGATACCGCCGCGTTTAGCGCGCGGGATTTGCAGCACCGCCCCCAGTTCTTCGGAAAATAATGCGGCGACCGGGTCGCCGTTCAAGTCATTGAGATCGATGTGCACGCCGGTGTGGCCGGCGAATGCCATTTCACAAACGGCGGCGAACAAACCGCCGTCGGAACGATCATGATAGGCTAATATTAAACCAAGCTCGTTCAATACCTGGACCATGCCAAAAAACAACTTCATCACGCGCGGATCGTCCAGATCCGGTGCGGTATTACCGACCTGCTTATAGACTTGCGCCAACGCCGAGCCCCCGAGGCGATCTTTACCCCGCCCGAAATCAATTAAGAGTAAATCGGTTTCACCACAATCGGTGCGCAACTGCGGGGTTAACGTCTTACGCACATCCATAACCGGTGCGAATGCGGAAACAATCAGCGAGAGGGGTGCGGCCACTGCATGCGCATTATCGTCCGCATCCTTCCACACGGTTTTCATCGAAAGGGAATCTTTGCCAACCGGTATCGCGACGCCGAGCACCGGACATAAATCCTCCGCCACCGCTTTTACCGTATCGTATAACGCCGCGTCCTCACCGGCATGGCCTGCCGCGGCCATCCAGTTCGCCGATAACTTCACATCGGGCAACTTTTGGATGCGCGCGGCGGCGATATTAGTCAGCGCTTCAGCGATACTCATGCGGCCGCTCGCCGCCGGATTAATCAGCGCGATAGGAGAGCGCTCGCCTAAGGCCATGGCCTCGCCTTGAAACGTTTTATAACCGGCTGCGGTCACGCCGACATCCGCCACCGGCACTTGCCAAGGGCCCACCATCTGATCGCGGCATACCAAGCCGGTTACACTGCGGTCGCCGATCGTGACTAAAAAGGTTTTGTCGGCGACCGTGGGCAGGCGCAAAACCCGGTTGGCGGCCTCGCTAAGATTGATCTTTCTCGTACTGAAACGCGGCGCTTTGCGTTTGATGCGCTTTGCTTCGCGTACCATCTTCGGTGGTTTACCGAATAATACCGCGAGTTCTATATCAACCGGTTTGCGTAACTGTGGATTTACCGTTTCCGCGGCGCGCATCTGGGAATAATCATCTTCCAACACCAGCCGCCGCTCGGCGGTGGTCTTGCCGATCACCGCCGCCGGACAGCGCTCACGTTTACACAACGCAAGAAAGCCATCCAGCCGTGCGCTATCTACCGCCAAGACATAACGCTCCTGCGCCTCGTTACACCAGATCTGCATCGGTGACATACCGGGCTGATCATTCGGTATTGCGCGCAATTGAAAATCTCCACCCAGACTCGCGTTGTCGATTAACTCCGGCACGGCGTTGGACAGGCCGCCCGCGCCGACGTCGTGGATGGATAGAATCGGGTTGGCATCAGTCATCGCCCAGCACTGATCGATGACCTCCTGGCAGCGGCGTTGCATTTCCGCATTGCCGCGCTGCACCGAGGCATAATCGAGCTCTTCCACGCTGCTGCCGCTCGTCATACTTGAGGCGGCGCCGCCGCCTAGGCCGATCAGCATCGCCGGCCCGCCTAGAACAATAATGGACGCACCCACCGGCACCGCCGCTTTGCGCGCATGCTGCAAACGGATATTGCCGAGCCCGCCTGCGAGCATGATCGGCTTAGGGTAGCCGCGCACCTGGTTATCAACGGTCCCCTCAAATGTGCGAAAATAGCCGGTGATATTGGGACGCCCGAATTCATTATTAAACGACGCCGCCCCGACCGGCGCTTCCAGCATAATCTCCAAGGCGCTCGCGATATGCGCGGGTTTGCCATAATCTGTTTCCCATGGTTGCTCCGCGTCCGGCAGGCGCAGATTGGAAACGGAAAAGCCGGTAAGGCCGGCCTTGGGCTTGGCGCCGCGCCCGGTCGCACCTTCGTCGCGGATCTCGCCGCCGGAACCGGTCGCCGCGCCCGGATAAGGCGAGATAGCAGTCGGATGATTGTGCGTCTCCACCTTCATCATGATGGCGGTAGGATCCGGATGATAAATGAAAGTCCGGGTCTGCGGATCAGGGAAAAATCGTTCCAGGGTGAACCCTTCAATAACCGAGGCATTATCCTGATAAGCCACGATGGTGCCGCGCGGGCTGCGCGCATGCGTTTCGCGAATCATCGCGAAGAGGGAATGCGGCTGGCGCTTGCCATCGATAATCCAATCGGCATTGAAAATCTTGTGACGACAGTGTTCGGAATTCGCCTGCGCGAACATCATCAATTCCACGTCGGTGGGGTTACGCCGCGCGCGGGTGAAATTTTCCAGCAGATAATCGATCTCGTCAGGCGATAACGCGAGCCCCATCTTGAGATTGGCCGCATACAGCGCTTCTCGCCCCCGCGCCAGCACGTCAATCACGGTTACCGGTGCAGGCTGCGCCTGTTGGAATAATAGACCCGCCTGGGTCAAATCCGGCAACACGCTTTCGGTCATGCGGTCATGCAGCAGCGGCAGCAGCTGTGCGCGTTGCGCGGGGATTAAACCCACATCGTCATTGCATCGGATATACCAAACGATACCGCGCTCCAAACGTTTAATTTTGGCAAGGCCGCATTGATGCGCGATGTCGGTAGCCTTGGTCGACCAAGGCGAGATCGTACCCAACCGCGGAACCACGACGATGGTTACGCCCTTGCTCGTATCCCCGGTTTGCCGTGGCCCGTACAGAGTCAAGCGTTGCAATACCATGTCCTCTTGCACTGTCAGCTCGCCCATGACTTCGGCGAAATGCCAATATTGCGCATCGATGCTATTGATTCCCGGCACGATGTTACGCAGCTTCTGCAACAGGCGCTCGCGCCGAAACGGCGCCAAGGCGTAGGCGCCGCTCAAGGATATGATCGATATGCCGGTCACCTGTGCAAGCGGCTTCAAGTCGGGTTTTTTGCTAGGCATGGGTTATCCTAAATCCATTCCCAACCGCTGTGCGACTTCTTCGTAGGCTTCGACTACGCCGCCAAGACTGCGACGGAAGCGATCCTTATCAAATTTTTTGCGTGTGTCTTTATCCCACAGGCGGCAACCATCGGGGCTGAATTCGTCCCCCAATACCAATTTGTCGCGGTAATGCCCGAATTCCAGTTTAAAATCGACCAATAGCACATCGGCGTCGAGAAAGAGTTTTTTTAGCACTTCGTTGACCTGAAAGGTCAGTTCTCGCATGCGCTGCACATCTTCCGGCTGCGCCCAGCCGAAGGCGCGGATGTGGTACTCATTAATCATCGGATCATGCAGGCGGTCATTCTTCATAAAAAACTCGAATATCGGCTCCTTAAGCTCAAGGCCTTCTTCCACGCCTAAACGCTTGCTAATACTGCCGGCGGCGATATTGCGCAGCACACACTCAATCGGAATCATCTTCAGCCGCTTTACCAGCGATTCATCATCGGACAGCATCCGCTCAAAGTGGGTAGGTACGCCTGCCGCTTCCAACTTGCGCATAATGAAAGCGTTGAATTTATTATTCACCATGCCTTTACGCGCTAACTGTTCCACTTTTTCGCCGTCAAAGGCGGAGGTATCGTTGCGAAAATGCAAAATAAGTTTATCGGCATCATCGGTTAGATAAACCGATTTGGCCTTACCGGAATAAAGCAATTGCCCGCGTTTCATGTCACCCTCTCTAATGTGTAAGTTCGCGCCAACCGAGGCCCTGATCTTGATCGGCTATCTGTACCCACGGCATCGCGCATCTCAGCGCTCCGCTTAAGGCTGCGCGCGCCAAATAGGGGGTGTTGTTTTTCTCGCTTAAATGCGCCGCGACTAAATGCTGCAAGCGCGAGTTGTCCAATTTCGCAAGAATGGCGGCGGCGGCGGCATTATCCAAATGCCCGAAGCGCCCGGCGATGCGTTCTTTTAAGGAAGGCGGATAGTGACTGGCAAACAACATATCCCGGTCATGGTTGCACTCTAATAGTAAAGCATGGCAACCGCTCAGACAGGTCTCGATATGCGCCGTGCTGCTACCGGCATCGGTCAATACGCCTAAGCAACGATCGCCGTCGGAAAAAACAAACTGACTCGGTTCACGCGCGTCATGCGGGACCGGGAAGGGCTTAACCTGGATAGCGCCGATCTCAAAGGTCTCGTAACTGCTGAATAAACGCACCTCAGGCAAAGCGCCGATGTCGCTATTCACCGCGATCATTTGCCACGTGCCGGGCGTCATCCAGATTGGAAGCTTAAATTTTCTCGCCACTGTCCCTATCCCATCGACGTGGTCGGCGTGTTCGTGGGTAACCACAATTGCGGCCAGGCTGTCGCCTTCCAAACCAAGCCTGGCCAAACGGTAAACCGTTTCCTTTAATGAAAAGCCGCAATCCAGCATCAGACAAGTGCCGGCGTGAGCGATAAGGGTGGCATTGCCGCGGCTGCCGCTGCCGAGCGAGGCAAACCGCATAACGCCCTTTTTAACGGGCACTATCGGATTCTCGCGCAACTTCCACTTCTTACCTTATTTTAGCTGTTCATACAGCAAGCTCAGAATTTGCTCGCTGGTATTGGTTTTTCCACCCGCCGCGCCGGGTGCCGCCTCTGCCCCATCCTTAGCCAGCACGCGCACTTCGGTCATGGAGGGGACGCCGCGTAGGACAATTTGGTAGCGCGCGCTGTCTTGTTGTGCCTCGGGTTTTTTATTGTTACCGGACTTACCCGGTTCATTCTTGCCGTCATCATTCAAATTATAACGTACATTGTAAAGGCGCTTATCATGATCCCGCTCTTCCACCGGCAAACCTACATGATCCAAAGCCAGGCCTACCCGCCGCCAAGCGCGCTCTAAATCGTCGTAGACAATGAGAACCGGATCATTTTGGTTATCGCGATTAAGCTTGGCCCGTTCTGCCGAAGCCGGGCCATTAAGTAAACTTTTAGCCTGTTTATTGTCCACGCCCAGATGCACCATGAGCAAATGCAGCATCTCCGCCTCTAATTCCGCATCAGGCGGGCGCGGCTGCCATAATGTCTCGATAGGGCCGTTGCCGCTCCCCTGCACAATTTCCACCATGCCGCGATGGCTTAAATAGATCTCGGTGGTACCGGCAGCTTCACCCCGCTCCAAGCGCACCCGGAATTTGTCGCGGGTACCGGTAGAAAAAAAGCTTTTATGGGCATGATTTTCCGCCCACTCGGTTTCGATAATCCCGGCTTCCGCATTCTCCTTCGCGATGGATAAACCATTGTTGATAAAAAATTCGCGTATCGCCGGCCAAACCTGTTCCGGCTCGCCTTTGACCACCAGCCAGCGTTGGGCGCCGGCGCGCGCGACCTTAATATTCTGTTGCGGCGGCAATACCGAAGTTTGATTTATACGCGGATCTTTCATTTGCGCGGAATAGCCGGAGTAGGTGGCGCTGCCGGAAGGGGTCAGCGTGGGCGCGGTCATTTGCTCATCGACCGGCGGTTTAACCAGGTCCGGTGGCACCTCCAAAGGCGGTAAAGTGACAGTGCCGTAATCGATCTTTTTATCTTGCTCTACCGAACCAGCGCAAGCACCAAGCAATGCGGCGCTCAATAAACCCGCGGCTAAACTGGTAAATTGGCGCATGGCGCTCATAGGACTCCCGCGGTCAGCATGGCTTCGCGTACCGCAGCATGGCAGGACGCCGACAGCGGGGTCAACGGCAGGCGTATACCGCCTTCGATCAAACCCATCTGCTGTAACGCCCACTTTGTAGGGATAGGATTGGATTCGATAAACAGATCTCTATGAAGCGGCATGAGACGATCGTTAATCCTGCGCGCGGTAACCTCGTCGCCCTTGGCCACCGCGTCACACATTTCTCGCATCAGCCGCGGCGCTACATTGGCGGTCACGGAAATCACTCCATGCGCCCCCAGCAGCATAAGGTCAAAGCCGGTGGCATCATCGCCGGAATAAAGCTCGAAACCACTCCTGCAGCTTTGCAGCACTTCCTTGCCACGCGGCAAATTGCCGGTCGCATCCTTAAGGCCGACGATGTTGGGGATGGAAGACAGCCGCGCCACCGTAGTGGACAAAATATCGCAGGCGGTGCGCCCGGGCACATTATAAAGGATTTGCGGAATAGCTACCGCCTCGGCAATCGCCTTATAGTGCCGGTATAACCCCTCTTGCGTCGGCTTATTATAGTAGGGGGTAACCAACAAACAAGCATTGGCGCCGGCCTTTTGCGCGCAACCCGTCAACTCAATCGCTTCGGTGGTGGAATTAGCGCCGGTACCCGCGATAACCGGGACCCGCCCGCGCACGTGTTCCACCGTCAAACGGATCACCTCACAATGCTCTTCCAAATCCAACGTCGGCGATTCTCCGGTGGTGGCCACCGATATTATCGCGCGGGTACCGTTTTCAATATGGAAATCAATGAGCTTGCGCAGAGCCGCTATATCCAAGGCCCCGTCTTCATGCATCGGGGTCACTAACGCAACCATACTACCGTGAAACATATACGCTACCAAAGGTGAGGACAAAACGGATAGTACTTTTCTCCTCCGTTGCTGACAAGGTCGTAGCTCAAATTTTTACCTTCTCACGTCGGATGCTGATTAAGGCGCAAGCACAGGGCCCTACCTCCCCATCGCCTTCTGCATGCCGATACGGCAACAAAACCGGAGACTGACCCATCGCCGGGCGATGAACTGACTGCCCTGCTCTTGGAGCGGATTCCGGGGACGGTGATAATGCCTATCTCGCCGGCCCCCCGCCGATTTCTCCAACTGTTATGAACCTTCCTGGGGACGCCATAAAGTGCGCACCACGGCCAGCCATACCTGACGCCCGAGGCCGCCGGCTATTTCGCCTATTTCGGCGACCAGACGGACCGATAGGCCTGGGCTCACCGCTATGATCTTGGGGGGCTGGCGCTCAACAGCATGCCGGGATACATTCGGGACACGACGCCTGTCATTGAGCACGGAAACGGCAATATGTCGCAAGTGACGCACGCAGACACACTATCAATGATTTACGGCGCGGTATAATTCCTGCCGCCGCCGGGGATAAAAAGGCGTTAACCGTTCATGACCTTCTGCACCACGTTTTTCAATTCTTCATTTTCATAAGGTTTGGCCACCGCCTCGCGGAAACCGTATTTGCGGTAATCCGCCATAATCGGATCGTTTGAGTAGCCGCTGGATGCAATCACGCGCGCCTGCGGATCGATTTCCAGCAGTTTTTGGATAGTTTCACGCCCACCCATGCCACCCGGCACCACCAAATCCATAATAACCACATCGAACGGCTCCCGCTTCTCCTGGGCTTTCTTATACAAGGCAAGCGCTTCGGCGCCATCATGCGCGAATTCGACTTGATAGCCGAAATGGGAAAACAAGCGGCCAAGCAGATCGCGAATAAAGGCCTCATCATCCATCACCAGGATCTTGCCATGCCCGCTGGAAGAAGGTTTGGGTATCGGTAAGGGCTTGGCAACAGGCTTATTGGAAGCGGGCAGGTAAATCTCAAACTTGGCGCCCACCCCAACTTCGGAATCGACCGTAATCAAACCGTCGTGTTTTTTAATAATGGAGTAAGTAGTGGCCAAACCAAGGCCGCTGCCTTTCGGCTTGGTAGTAAAATAGGGGTCGAATATGCGCGACAAATTCTCCGGCGGAATCCCGATACCGTTGTCTTCGCAGCTAATTTTCACATAGTTGCCGGCCGGCAGCGGCAGCTTGCGTTGCTCCGGGCGTACCGCGATATTCTGCGCGCTCATTTTTACTTTGCCGCCCTTGGGCATCGCTTGCTGCGCATTAATGATCAGATTATGGACCACTTGGCGCATTTGGCCCTCGTCAACCTCAACCGTCCAAAGCTCCGCCGGCAGAGAAAATTCGCAACTTACATGCGAACCGCTGCAGGCGAATTGCGCGACATCACGGATAAGGCCGGCGACCGCGGCGGGTTTTTTCATCGGCGCGCCGCCCTTGGCAAAAGTAAGGAGCTGATGGGTCAGGTCTCTCGCCCAGAGCGTGGCTTTCTCGGCCTCGACTAAACGCTCGAAACTCGTTTCCTGGGGTTGGGTATAAATTTTGGCGAGCGAAATATTACCCAAAATAGCGGTGAGAATATTGTTAAAATCGTGCGCGATCGCGCCGGCCAGCAAACCGATAGACTCCAACTTGCTCGCCTTTAGCCGCTCCTCTTCCAATTTTTGTTTATCGGTAACATCGCCGAAAACCAACACCACACCTAACATTTGATTATCGGCGTTGCGAATAGGCGCACTGGTGGCTGTAATTATCCGTTCACCGCCGTCTTTGGCGATTAAGACGAAGGATTTATCCATTTCAACGGTTTCTCCGGTTTGCAGCGTGCGCTCCGCTGGATTTTCGCAGGGCTCATGCGTTCTCTCGTGCCGGATCTGGAATACGCCCGTTAACGGGTTGCCCGTCGCCTGCTTCTGGGTCCATCCGGTCATCAGCTCAGCGGCTTTATTAAGCAGCAACACCCTGCCTTCAGTATCCGTCGTAATCACCCCGTCGCTGATAGAACGCAGCGTAACCACCAGCCTCTCTTTCTCGCTTGCCAGCGCCTGTTCGATGCGCTTTTGATCATCAATGTCGGTGGCCGTACCCAGCCAGGCGATAATATGGCTGTCATCGCCTCTCTCGGGCAGAACCTCAATAAGATGCCAGCGATAAGCCCCGTGTTTGCTTCTTAAGCGCGCTTCGATGGTTAAATTCTCCCTGGTGCGCATGGCCTCCTGCCAACGATTCAGGCTTGGCGCTACATCGTCGGCATGTAATATCCGCTCCCACGCTCCGCCGTGGCTTTGTTCGTGCGTCAACCCGGTATAATCAAACCAGCGCTGGTTAAAATATTCGATCGGCTCAGCCGAACTTACCCTCCATACCATCTGCGGGATCGCGTCAGCGAGATTGCGATAGCGGCGCTCGCTCTTTTGTTTTAATTCAGCAAGCTTTCTTTCCCGCTCCCTTTGCTCAATCTGGCGCAGCAGTTCCGCCTGTAATTTAACCTGCCTGTTGACCTTGAATAGTTCCACGAATACCGCGACCTTGGAAAGCAGAATCTCCGGCTCAAGCGGCTTGAATATGTAGTCAACTGCGCCGATGGAATAACCTTTATAGACATAGCGTTCGTCTTTGCTGATAGCGGTAATGAAAATGATTGGAATATGGTGCGACTTTTTTCGTTTGCGAATCAGGGCCGCAGTCTCAAACCCGTCCAGACCCGGCATTTGCACATCAAGCAAGATCACGGCAAAATCATTTACCAACAAATGTTTTAACGCCTGCGAACCTGAATAGGCACGGACCAGATTGTAATCCGGGGCGTCAAGAATGGCTTCCAATGCCAGTAAATTTTCCAGCCGGTCATCCACCAGTAAAATATTGACCTTGTCCTTTTCTTCCATGTGATATCCTTTAAGAGTTCCAAAATAAACATCCTTGTCCGATCTGCGATATTGATTCACTAATGCACCTGCGTTTTATGCAGCCACACCTTAACTAAAGACAGTAACTTATCCGTCTCGACCGGCTTGATAATGTAGTCCGAAGCGCCGGCTTCCAGACATTTATCGCGGTCCCCCTTCATCGCCTTGGCGGTCAAGGCGATGATGGGTAATTGACTGTATTTTGGGAACGCGCGGATCGCCCTCGCCGTTTCGTATCCATCCATTTCCGGCATCATGATATCCATTAAAACTAAATCGATATCGGGGGTCTGTTTCAGGGTATCGATGGCATCCTTACCATTCTCGGCAAACACCACACGCAGCTTTTGATTCTCGAGCATACCGGTGATGGCGAAGATATTGCGTACGTCATCATCCACCACCAGGATTTTTTCGCCGTTAAACTCTGTCTTTATGTCCGTCGCTTCTTCTATTACGGACGGATTTTGTTCCCCGGTGCCATCATGCTTCGGTTCCGCTTCCGCACCTATGTAGGTCTCCGGCATAAAGAGCACAAAGGCGCTGCCTTTGCCGGGAGTGCTTTGCAGATGGATCTCGCCTCCCAACAGGCGGGCGATTTCGCGGCTGATGGTGAGTCCCAAACCGGTGCCGCCGTACTTGCGGCTGGTGGTTGCATCCACCTGCTGGAAGGCTTCAAAAATTAATCTTTGTTTGTTTTCCGCTATACCAATGCCGGTATCGCTGACAACAAAGGCCAACACCTTGCCTGCCTGCTTCAACGTTTCGTTATTGAACCTTTGGTCCTGTTCCACCAACTTGACGGTGATGCCGATCTGGCCCTCTTCAGTAAACTTGAAAGCATTGGACAGGAGATTTTTCAATATCTGCTGCAACCGCTGGCCGTCGGTGTACAGGGTGGTCGGCACCGCCGGGGTCAGATCAATGGTAAAAGCGATATTTTTCTGCTGCGCGACCGGACGGAAATCCCGTTCAACATAATCCAGTACTTGCGTCAAGGCGGTCTCCGCGGGCGCCACCGCCATTTTGCCGGCTTCGACCTTGGACAGATCGAGAATCTCGTTAATCAAGCTCAATAGGTCGCGTCCGGACCCCTGTATAGTATTGGCAAATTCAATTTGCTTAGGCGAAAGATTACCGTCTTTATTATCGGCCAGCAGCTTCGTCATGATCAGCAAGCTATTCAGCGGCGTGCGCAATTCGTGCGACATATTGGCCAAGAATTCGGATTTGTATTTGGAAATCAACGCCAACTGCTCGGCCTTCTCTTCCAACGACAAGCTGGCTAACTCCACTTCCTGATTCTTAATTTGCAACAATTTCGCTTTTTCCTCCAGCTCCTCGGCTTGTGCTTCCAATTCCGTGTTGGAATGTTGAAGCTCCTCCAGCAATTCTTCCGTGCGCATGCTCGCGCCGATAATATTCAGCACTACACCGATGCTGACCATCAGTTGATCCAGAAAGATGCGGTGGATAGCGCTGAATTCATGAAACGAAGCTAATTCGATTACCGCCAAAACACCGCCTTCGAACAATACCGGCAATACGATGATATTCACCGGCGCCGCCTGACCCAGACCGGAACTGATACGTATATAATTTTCCGGTACCTTAGTCAGTACGATAGGTTTCTTTTCCACCCCACACTGCCCGACCAATCCTTCGCCAAAATGGAAACGCGTCGGCATGCGCGTATGGGTATGATGACCATAGCCGGCAATCAGCTCTAACACCTGCCGGTTGTGCTCTGCTTCGATTGTGAAAAATGCACCGTATTGAGCCGATACCAGCGGCGTCAATTCGGACATGATTAATTTCGACACCGCGGCTAAATTTTTCTGGCCCTGCATCATACCGGAGAAGCGCGCCAGATTAGTCTTCAGCCAATCCTGTTCCATGTTTTTATGCGTGGTATCTTTCAGATTGGCGATCATCTGATTGATGTTATCTTTCAGCGCCAACACCTCGCCTTGCGCTTCCACGGTAATAAACCGGGTCAGGTCGCCCTTGGTTACAGCAGTGGAGACCTCAGCGATCGCACGCACCTGCGCCGTCAGATTGCCGGCTAATTGGTTCACGTTCTCGGTCAAGTCCTTCCAGGTGCCGGCCACCCCCGGCACTTGCGCCTGGCCCCCAAGCTTGCCTTCGATACCGACTTCTTTCGCCACCCGCGTGACTTCGGCCGCGAACGAGCGCAATTGATCGACCATGGTATTTACCGTTTTGCCGATGCGCAGGAATTCGCCTTTTATTGATCTACCGGCGGTTTCCAGCGGTATCTTCTGCGACAAATCGCCGCGTGCGACGGCGCTGATTACCCGCGCCACTTCCGTAATAGGCTGCATCAAATCACCGATGAGAGAATTATAAGATTCAATCACTTTAGTCCAAGCACCCTCGCTCGGACCGAGTGACGCGCGCATCGTCATCTTGCCTTCCCTGCCTACAATTCTCCCCACCCTGACAAATTCTTTGGTCACGGCTTCATTGGTATGGACGAAATCATTAAATACCTCGGCAATTTCCCGCATTACGCCATTGCCTTTCGACGGCAACCGCACGGAAAAATCGCCCTTCTTAACCGATTTAAGCGCTTCCAAAAGTTTTCTTAGATCTTCTAGGCCAGTGGGTTTTCCGGGTGACGGACCTTTAACGCCCGCGGGTCTTTTGGTCATCGAGCCATCTCTCAACGAATGATCGGTTTCTCTTGCAGCGAGTCGTTCTTTTCTGACTCTCACGGCACTAACTGACATGACGATCTCTCCCTTGGTATCAGTTTGGTTTCAGTGCATAAGAAATGGCCGGCATCGCCTCTGTGAATTAAAAAACAGATCATTAGAAATTGTGTTAATGGTAATTACAGGGACAGCAGCAGGCACCGCCCCTCATTTCAGAGGGAACCGTCGCCGGCTGGTTTGAATTTGGTGAACGTAAACAGAGGTTAGCCAGTGCAATAAATTGTGGTGGATAAAAATAAAACATCGCGATTATAACCATAGACTTTCAGCGATCTGGCCACATTGTAGTTTTAGGTTGTGGTCCACGCTGACTTCCACCCCGCCGCTAGTCTACTGCAGATTTTTGCAGAAAGCAAAACCTGCTTTTTTCATTTACCGATCCCGCAAATCAAAAGCGGGCCCAGGAGTGAAGGCGATGGAATAGCCCCCTATTTGACGCCCTGACCGCACAGACCTATGCTGTTACAATACGATAAAAATTCACTCAATCATTACCGCGCTACGGAGAGACTGGCATGAGCAAGGTGAAACTCAATCAACCAATTCCAGACGTCGAAGTACAGGCAACGGACGATCAAATATTCAAACTTTCCGATCTTAAAGGCAAAAATGTGGTGCTTTATTTTTATCCCAAGGACAACACTCCGGGGTGCACTACCGAGGGGCAAGATTTCCGCGATCACTATGACGAATTCGAGACCTTAGATACGGTAATATACGGTGTGTCCAAAGACAGCCTGAAATCGCACGAAGAATTCAAAAGCAAGCAATGTTTTCCATTTGAATTGATCTCCGACCCTGACGAGAAACTATGCAGGATGTTTGATGTGATCCAAGAAAAGAATATGTATGGAAAAAAAGTCATGGGCATAGAACGAAGCACCTTTATCATCGATAAAGCCGGCGTCTTGCGCAAAGAATTGCGCAAAGTAAAGGTGGATGGGCATGTAACCGCCGTACTCGGGGAGATCAAGAAGCTCAGTTAGATCGCATGAAGAAGCCGCAGAAAAAGATCTTCGTGTTGGACACTAACGTCCTCATGCACGATCCGGCTGCTATTTTCCGCTTTCATGAGCACGATATTTATTTGCCGATTGTGGTATTGGAAGAGCTCGATACCGCGAAAAAAGGCATGTCGGAGGTGGCGCGCAATGTGCGGGAGGTAAGCCGATTTCTCAATGACTTAATTGAAAAGGCCAACGGCGATCTCGTTAATGGACTAAAGCTGCCGTCTCATTCCGCCGATTTTGAAACCGGCCGCCTATATTTTTATATGGACGCGGTGCAAAGCCCACTGCCTTCTCTGACCCCGAACACACCGGACAATATTCTACTCGGCATCACCCTCGATTTGGACAAGCAGCATCCTGACCGAGAAGTCACGCTGGTCTCCAAAGATATCAATTTGCGGATTAAGGCTCATGCGCTTGGTATTCGCGCGGAAGACTACGCCAATGACCAGGTTTTAGATGACGCCGACCTGCTTTACACCGGCATGGAAAAATTCGGCGCCGATTTCTGGGAAACCCATAGCCACGGCATGGAGTCCTGGAAAAGCGAGGGGCGCACTTTTTATCGTGTCAGAGGTCCGCGCGCGTGCGCATGGCGGCCCAACCAATTCCTGTTTGACGATGGCGAGCGTGCGTTCGCAGCGATGGTGCGGAAATTAGAGGGTGACGCCGCAATCATCGAAGTCGTTAAAGACTATACGGGCGAGCGCAACGCCGTCTGGGGCATCAGCGCCCGTAACCGGGAGCAAAATTTCGCGCTTAATCTATTGATGGATCCCGAGATCGATTTTATCACTCTGCTGGGTCACGCCGGCACCGGTAAAACATTGCTGACCTTAGCCGCGGCGCTGACGCAAACGCTGGAAACGCGGCTCTATACGGAAATTATTATGACCCGCGTGACCGTGCCGGTCGGCGAAGATATCGGATTTCTGCCCGGCACTGAAGAGGAAAAAATGGAGCCGTGGATGGGCGCTCTGGAAGACAACCTGGATGTATTAAATCATACCGATGGCCGGGCGCCGAGCGCTTGGGGGCGCGCCGCCACCCATGACTTGGTGCGCAGCCGCATCCGCATTAAGTCACTTAACTTCATGCGCGGCCGCACGTTCCTGAAAAAATTCATCCTCATTGACGAAGCCCAAAACTTAAGCGCCCATCAAATGAAAACGTTGATTACGCGCGCCGGACCAGGCAGCAAAGTAGTGTGCCTCGGCAATATCGCGCAAATCGATACGCCTTATCTGACGGAGACAACCTCGGGGCTGACCTATGTGGTGGATCGCTTTAAAGATTGGGAGCACAGCGGCCATGTCACTCTGCAGCGCGGCGAACGTTCCCGGCTGGCGGATTATGCCACCGGAATACTTTAGTTTTCTGATTTTCTGTCGTGCCTGCGGCGAAAATTTTTAGGCAAATCCTTGCAGTTTCAATTTAAGATCGGTCGGGCTGCTGGCATAGTGCAAGGCGACTTCCGGATCGATATCGCCCTTTTTGACTAAGTTAAACAAGCAGGTGTCGAAGCTTAACATGCCCTCCGCCGCGGCGCCCTTTTTAATGAGATCGCCCAGATCTTTGATCTTCAGGGGGTCGAGAATCAATTCGCGCGCCAGCGCCGATATCGTCATAACCTCGCACGCCACTACCCGCCCTTGCCCGCCTTTGCGCGGGATCAAGCGTTGGCCCACCACTCCTTTTAGGTTCTGCGCGAGCTTGGCGCGCATGCCCTGTTGCGCCTCAGGCGGAAATGTGGTGACTATACGCGTGATGGTTTCCGCCGCCGCCGGCGAATGTACCGTGGAAAAAACCAGATGGCCGGTTTCCGCGGCCATCATCGCGGTTTCAATGGTTTCCGGATCGCGCATCTCGCCGAGAAGAATCACATCGGGATCTTCGCGCAGCGCGGACTTCATCGCATCGGCAAACGAATTAGTATCGATACCCAACTCGCGTTGGGTAATAATCGAGCGTTTCTCGCTGAATAGAAACTCGATCGGATCTTCGATGGTAATGATGTGGAGGGCCTGTTTATTATTAACCTCGTTGATCAGTGAGGCCAACGTTGTAGATTTTCCCGAACCGGTGGCGCCGGTGATCAGCACCAGACCCCGCTCTAAAGTCAGAAAATGATTGATAAGGTTGGGCAACATCAATTCCGATGGCGTCGGGACTTCCGTATTAATAACGCGCAACACCATGCCGACGCTGCCGCGCTGACGGAAAATATTGGCGCGCACCCGGCCGATGTCTTTAAACCCGATGGAAAGATCAACCTGATGGTTTTTCTCGAACAGAGCGATCAAATGGGCCGACATCATGGTGCGCGCCAGCTTTTCCATAAAATCCATTGGGAGCTGTGGAATCTCGCGCACGGCGCGCAAAACCCCGTCAATGCGCAAAACCGGGTGATTACGCGCGCGCAGGTGAATATCCGACGCCTTGTGACGCACCGCCAACGCCAGCACTTGTCCCAGCAACTTTAGCGGGTCAGCTATATTTATGCCTACCGCCGGGGCGCCGACGGTATTGGTCACTTCGCTCATACCTTTAGTTTAGCCTATATAAAAATTTGGAACTGCCCCTAGCAGGTTGTTGAAAAGTCCATCCTTGGCCTTTTTGACTCGGACCATCCATGGCCCTCGCCCTACGGGCGCTACCAGGTAGCGCCCAATTTCTCTCCCGGAGAAATTGTCAACGCGCAAAGCAAAAAGCGGCCGCAGGGTGATGAAAAACGAGTTTTTCATCACCCTGCTACCGGCGATTTCTCTTTCTAATGACAAAAATGAATTCCCCATTCGCTTCGCGGCATTCCAGTAATTCATTCCCAGTTTGCTTGGCAAAGGCCTGAAAATCCTGCACTGCGCCGGCATCGGTGGCGACAACCCGCAGTATTTGCCTCTCGGTTAAATCATTCAAAGCTTTTGTCGCGCGCAGGAGAGGCAAGGGGCAATTCAAACCGCGCGTATCGAGTTCTCGATCATAATCTAACATTTTCTTCCTCAGTGTACTGCATGCTTAAACGCGAGGCTTTACTATTTACTTACAAGTATGCGAATGTTTTTGCTTAATGCAACCTTGCCGGCTAATACAAGTCAAAATTTAGTTACTCTTTTAGTTACTCTTATGGACAAACCATGGCGGCAAAGGCATTATGTATTCCATATAGGGGAACAGCATTGCCCCGCGACGATAGCATTACGGCCCACGAATATGTTTCATAATCATTTCCCAAGCTTGGCCCGGCGTTTCGTTCTAATTGGACTGCTGATGGGCGCAATGGCTGGGGGCACCCACGCCGACATCAGTAATTTGCCCGACCTGGGCGACGAGTCGGCGGCAGTCATTTCTCCCCAACAGGAACGTAAGCTGGGGGAAGATTCGATACGCCAGGCGCGCCAGTTCCTGGACATTGTCGATGATCCGGAGCTAAAAGAATACATCCAGTCCTTGGGCAATAAACTCGTCGCCGCCGACGGCGCGCAGCCGCAAGATTTTCATTTCTTTATCGTCAATGACCCGACTCTCAACGCCTTTGCCGTCCCCGGCGGATTCATCGGCGTCAATACCGGGCTGATCTTGACTACCCAGAGCGAAGCCGAGCTCGCCGCGGTATTGGCGCACGAAACCGCCCACATCACACAACGGCATTACGCGCGCATGATGGCGCAATCGCAGCGCACCTCCGGGCCGGCGATGGCGGCGATCATCGCCAGTATTTTATTGGCGGGCCGGCAAGGCCAGGCGGGAGAGGCGGCGTTTGCCGTGACCACCGCCACCCTCGCCCAAACGCAGTTGAACTTTACCTACGCCTTTGAGCAAGAGGCCGATCGCATCGGCATCGGCATTTTAGCCGATGCCGGGTTTGATCCGCGCGCCATGCCGTTATTCTTCGAACGGCTGCAGAACTGGGGGCGGCTCAACGAGAGCAACCTGCCCGCATTTCTGCGCACCCACCCCATTACCGGCATGCGTATTTCAGAATCGCGCGACCGCGCCGAGCGCTATCCGCGCCGCTCGTTCCAAGACAGCGCTGAGTTCTACTACGCTCAGGCTAAATTGCGCGCCATGGGAAAAGGCAATGTCAACGAGATCATCGCCAGCTTTAAACAAATCCTAGAGGAAGGGAAGTCAGGCAACGCCGACGCACAACATTACGGTTACGCCCTGGCGCTTGCACGCGCTAACAAATTCGACCCGGCGCGCGCCGAAATAGGCGGGTTAATCCAGCGTTATCCGGCAAATATCACTTACCGGATGGGACAAGCGGAAATCGAACTTGCAGCCGGTAACTATGACCAGGCGCTGAAAATCTACGCCACGGCGCTTAAGACTCATTCTAACTACAAACCACTGGTGCAGCGTTATGCCGCTACCCTGCTTGAAACCGGACACGCACCACAGGCAAAGGTGTTGTTAAAAGATCTGCTGCGCAAACCTTCGGATGATCCTGCGCTTTACAAAATGCTGGCCACCGCTGCGGGTGAAACCGGCGCACAAGTAGAAGCGCACCAAGCCCTGGCCGAGTCTTATTATCTCGATGGCAATACCGGCGCTGCCATTGCCCAGTTGCAGATTGCCCTGCGCTTCGCCGGCGATAATTTTTACATTCGCTCCGGGCTCGAAGCCCGCGTCAAAGAAATCAAAGCAGAAGCGGCCCTATGGCCAACTTCTCCTTGAAGTAAGGTTCTGCAATCAGGCTTGCCATCTCCACTAAAATTAGGTATTAAATAGTCAAATAGGAGGACTATTGCCCAACATTGCCAAAATAACTAGCAAAAATGGCATAAGTATCTTTGCCGGCTTGCTATATTTAACCGTCCTAGTACCGGCCTGTCTTCCCCTGCTACTTACTCTGCAACCGGCGATGGCGGCGGGCGCCGCGCCCAGCGACAATATCTGTAAAAACGGACCCAAGGATGCCGTTACGCAGGGTGGTTGCGTCGTTATTGACCGAGCGAAAGGCAATTGCATGGCCTGCCATGATATCGCCGGCACCAGTCTCGCCGGCAACCTTGGGCCGCCGCTCAATTATATGCAACAACGCTTTCCCGATAAGGCGAAACTACGCGCGCAGATATGGGATGCCACCGCGATCAACCCCCGCACCATCATGCCCCCGTTCGGCAAACATGGTATTCTAACTGAAGAGGAAATCGACAAAGTCGTTAAATTCCTGCTGACCTTATAACAAGCAAATTAATTTCTGAGATTTAAGGAAACTCCGTGACCAGCCTGAAACGCAGAACCCTATTGAAGAGCGCCTTAACCATTGGCGCGCTGATGATTACTACCAGCGCCGGGCTGCTAAGATCCATGCGCGCGCTCGCGGCCGACTGGCCGAAGAATGCATTTGAAGCAAAAACCGGCGAGGATGCAATAAAAAATCTTTATGGCTCCGCGGATATCAGCAGCGAAAAAGTCATCGACCTGGAGGTGCCGTTTCAGGCGGAAAACGGCGCGGTCGTTCCCATTACCGTGTCCACCGCTTTACCGAATGTCGAGTCCATCAGCATCGTCGTGGAAAAAAATCCGGTGCCTCTCATCGCCAGCGTCAACTTAAGCAACGGCGCGCGCGGCTATTTCAAGGCACGCATGAAGATGGCGGAAAGTTCAGAGATAAAGGTCTATGTTAAAACCAGCGACAAGTTATACCTGGCCTCGCAACAGGTCAAAGTAACCGTTGGCGGTTGCGGCGGCTAACCCTATTTATTGATATGGCAGCAGGAACAACGAAGATTAGAGCCCGGCCGAAAGACGGCGCCATCGAAATCATGGTGCTAGTGAGCCACCCGATGGAAACCGGCCTACGCGTGGATCCGAAAACCAAGGAAAAAATCCCGGCGCATTTTATCCAAAAAATGACCTTTGCGCTTAATAATAAGGTAGTAGCGGTCGCTGATCTCGGCACCGGCATTTCCAAAGACCCGCTGATTACGGTTTTGGTGAATGCCAAACCGGGCGATAAGGTAAAGGCCGCATGGACCGACAACAAAGGCGACAGCGGCAGCGCCGCAACCATCGTCGGTCGAGAAACCAGCGGATAACGCATACGGGTAATGCCGGAGAATAGCGGGATGATAAAATTTCTAACCACCCTCACGGCGATAGCACTTGCTGTAGGGCTGACAACGATAGCGCAAGCGAGTCCGGAATCGGATTTAGCCGAATTTCAGGCCTTCTTTAAGAAAAAATTTCCCGAGGTCCGGTTTCAGGACTTCTCCAACGGCGTCTATGCCGTTAACAAGGAGCTGCGCGCCGAATGGGAAAAAATTATGGAATTCCCTCCTTATGAGCTCGGCCTGGAAAACGGTAAAAAAATATGGGAAACGCCATTCAAGAACGGTAGGACCTTCGCCAGTTGCTTCAAAAAAGGCGGCAAAAACATCGCTCAATATTATCCCTATTGGGATGAAGATACTCAGCAAGTTAAAACCCTGGAAATGGAAATCAACGAATGCTTGAAGAGAAACGGCGAACCGGAATTCAAAGATTTGGAAAAAGGCGATCTGGCCGAAGTCACCGCCTATATGAAATCCCTGTCGCGCGGAAAAAAGGTGGAAATCGATTTATCCCGGCCGGGCGCGGTGGAGGCTTATGAAAAAGGCAAACAATATTATTGGTCACGGCGCGGGCAACTGAATTTCGCCTGCGCCCATTGCCATATCGACAACTCCGGCAGCAGAATCCGCGGCAACGTATTAAGCCCGGGCCTCGGTCACGGTGTCGGCTGGCCGGCATACCGCTCCGACTGGGGACAAATCAGCACGCTTCACCGCCGCTACGCCGGCTGCAACGCGCAAATCCGCGCGAAACCACTGCCGCCCCAGAGCGAGACCTACCGGAATCTGGAACTATACGAAACCTACCTGAACGCGGGTTTGCCGTTGGTTGCACCCAGCCAGCGCTATTAATTTTTGAACCAATCACACCCGTGCCTGGCCCGACCTCGGGCTTTTCATATTGGCTTACCGCAAGCGGCAGTCTATCCTCATAGACGATGATAGTAATAAAGGATAAGCAATGAATCTTTCCCGCCGCGAATTCCTGCAACTGTTAGCGGTCGCAGGCAGCAGCGGTTTTGGACTGCCTGGTTGCGACAACTTCAAGACCGGCGTGACTAACTCGGAAAGCGATCTCTATGAAATCCCCCCGTTCGGCAATGTCAGTCTGCTGCACTTTACCGACAGTCATGCGCAACTCAAGCCGGTTTATTTCCGCGAACCGAATATCAATATCGGCGTCGGCGAGGCCGCCGGCAAGCCGCCTCACTTGGTCGGTGAGGCGCTACTGAAAGAATTCAATCTCAGCTCCGCAAGCATCCAATCCTATGCCTTGACCTATTTGAATTTTACTGAAGCGGCGCATCAATACGGAAAGATAGGCGGTTTCGCGCATTTAGCCACTCTGATCAAGATTCTGCGCGAGCAACGGCCGGGCGGCACTTTGCTGCTTGATGGTGGCGACACCTGGCAGGGATCAGCAACCTCGCTCTGGACGCGCGGCCAGGATATGGTGGACGCGCAAAAACTGCTGGGCGTGGATATCATGACCGGGCATTGGGAATTCACTTACGGGGTGGGGCGGATGAAAGAAATTATCGCTACCGACTTCAACGGAAAAATCGAATTCCTCGCGCAAAACGTCAATGACGCTACCTGGGGTGATTTGATCTTTAAACCTTATGTCATAAAACCGGTCAACGGGGTTCCTGTCGCTGTTATCGGTCAGGCCTATCCCTACACGCCTATCGCCAATCCGCGTTATTTGTTTCCGGATTGGAGCTTCGGCATTAATGAAGCCCACATGCAAAAAACCGCCGACAAGGCGCGCGCGGAAGGCGCCAAAATAGTAGTGCTGCTATCGCACAACGGCGTGGACATCGACTTAAAAATGGCGCGCCGCGTCAGCGGCGTCGACGTGATCCTGGGCGGACACACGCATGACGCCATGCCCGCGCCCAGTCTGGTCGCCAACGCCGGCGGCAAAACCCTGGTCATCAATTCCGGATCGCATGGCAAATTCCTCTCAGTCCTGGATCTGGATGTTACAGGCGGGAGGTTGCGCGATTATCGCTATTACTTACTGCCGGTGTTTTCCAATCTGATCACCCCGGATGCGAAGATGGCGGCCTATATCGAGAAAATCCGTGCGCCCTATAAAACCAAGCTGGAAGAAAAATTAGCCGTCACCGACAGCCTCTTGTACCGGCGCGGCAACTTCAACGGCACCTTCGATCAATTAATCCTCGACGCTTTGCTGACAGTAAAAGGCGCCGATATCGCCTTCTCGCCCGGCTTCCGCTGGGGCGCGACTTTGTTGCCCGGCGACACCATTACCATGGAAGACTTGATGAACCAAACCGCGATTACCTACGCCACCGCTACGCGCAGCGAGCGCACCGGCGCGCAAATTAAAAATATCCTCGAAGACATCGCCGATAACCTGTTCAACAAGGATCCTTATTATCAACAGGGCGGCGACATGGTGCGGGTCGGCGGGCTGCGCTACAGCATCGGCCCGAACGAAGATATAGGAAAACGGATTTCTGATTTGCAGCTCGCCAACGGCAAACCTTTGGAAGCGAGAAAAACCTATAAAGTGGCGGGCTGGGCCAGCATCGAGCCGCAAACGTCCGGCACACCGGTTTGGGACATCGTCGCACAATACTTACGCCGTAAAAAAACTATCCGCGTCGATGCGCCCAACACACCCAAACTCAAAGGCGTCCGCAGTAATCCAGGTTATGGCGTGGGGTAAGGGTGTATTCCCGCAGAAGGCCGTGCCAGAAGAACGATAGGATTAACCAAGCTGGGCGCGGATTTGGCTTGGCCTACCCCTAACCCCACATAGCTTTTGAGACCGTTCTTTTGTCCGGATAATCGAGCGCGTCCGGCAGGTTGTTGAAAAAGTCCATCCATGGCATTTTTTTCAACACCCAAAGCAAAAAGCGGCCGCTCCTGCGCCTCCCTGCGCTCGCGACGCACAGGGAGGTGCAAGTGTCGCGGGAGGCAGGATGCCGAGAGCGACCGACATTCGTGCATCCTGCACAGCACGGTTTTTGCTTTGCTTCATTTTTCAAACACTTCGCGTGTTTGAAAAATCCGCTGGGAGCGGATTTTCGCGTCAGCCCCGTAGGGGCTTGGGGGCTTGGCGCAGGGATGCGTCAAGCAAAAATGGCGGTACATCCCTATACCGCGATGGGCAGGAAGCCCAAGTGCCGTGCCCTACAGGGAAGTAGTAATGCCGCGGGAGGCGGGGACGCCGGGAGCGGCCGTAGCGCAGGGATGCGCGAGAGCGGCCACCGCAGGGTGCTGAAAAACGAGTTTTTCAGCACCCTGCTAAGCTTTTGCCCGCTTTAACGCGCGCCGGCGGCGCGCCTCCTTGGGATCGACAATAAGCGGGCGGTAAATTTCGATGCGGTCGCCGTCGCTCACCCTATCGGACAGGCGCGCAGGCGTGGCGAAGATGCCCACGCGGTTGAGGGCGAGATCGATTTCCGGAAACTCTTCCAATATTCCCGAACGCCGTATTACTTGCTCAATGCTGACGCCTGGTTCTACCGATAGCTGCCGGACGATCTGCGCATGCGCTGCAGCATAAGCCACCTCAACCAATATCGGCTCAGCGTTTGCCATAAACCTCCACCGCCCGTTGCTGAAAGCTATCCACCATACTATTGGTAATCGTGGTAAATACGGGGCCTAAAGTAAGGTCCAGCATCTTATTGGAAAATTTAAATTCCAGATCCAGCGAGATCTTACTTGCGCGCTCGTCCAAAGCGTGAAAATGCCAATAACCCTGCAAATGGCTGAAGGGCCCGCTTAACAAGCGCATCTCCATCGTTTTATCGGCATTAAGCCGGTTCTGGGTGGTGAAGGTTTTCCGGACGCCGCTGTAGGCCACGTCGATGGCGGCGACTATCAACTCCGGCTCGCGCGAAACAATGCGCGCGCCGCTGCACCAAGGCAGAAAACCGCCGTAGGACTCGATATCCGCCACCAGCTGAAACATTTCATGCGCGCTATAAGGCACGAGCGCGGATTTATGGATGGAGGTCATAAAACCTCCCGATCACATCTTGCCTGCCGATGGCAGTACCACCGCCTTCGCCTGCCTGTCCTCAGGTAACAATAACGACGTCGCCGCAATAATCAATGCAAATAACGTAAGCAATATAAAGAACCAGTAAAAGCCGCCGGTGACATCATGGATAAACGCCACCAGCGGCACGCTCAATGCACTTACACCCAGCGCCAGTACAAACTTCGCGCCGAATGCGGTCCCGCGCCATTTTTCCGGCGAATAGTGCGACAACAGACTGTTTTCCACCGGGATGGCAACGGTGCTGAATAATACCGCTGTGGTCATGACCACAAACAGCGGCACGCCATTAATAAATGCAGCCAGGAACATCAGCGGCGCCTGCAACAGGAAGGCGAGCAAATAGAGGCTGCGCATCGAATACCGGTCGGCAAGATGCCCACCCAAAAGCTGCGCGCCCATGCCGCACAAATAGACCACCGATACCAGCGCGCCCGCGCCTATGGTGGTGCCGCCGGTAAGCGCCGCGGCGCGCTCGGCAAATATTTTAGGCAAGGCGGTTGCGATCGATTGATAAATTAATCCGGTGCAAAGCATGGTGATAGATAACACCATAAACGCGCGCACCATCGCCCCGCGATGCGGGGTCGGCTGCGGTTTAATATCGCTCTTGGTATCCACCACTAAGCCGCTGCGCATACAGAACAGCAAGGTCGCGCCGGTGATGAGCGATACTGTGCCTGGAATAATAAACGCCGCGCGCCAATTGATTAAATCGGTGAGCACGCCCGCAATCAGGGCGGCGCTGGCGAACCCCAGGCTGCCGAATACGCCGTTAAACCCGAGCGCCTTGCCGCGATTTTCGGCGTTGCGCACCAACCAAGCCATGCCTACCGGATGATAGATCGATGCGAATAAGCCGATAAGACCGAGGCCCACCGCCAAGCCAAGCGGCGACGACATCATCCCGGTAAAGATTGCGGCAACTCCCATGCCGATAAAGAACACCACCATCATGCCCAGCGTGCTCCATTTATCGCCCAGCCATCCCGCCGGCAGCGCGCCTACCCCCAACAGCACATTCCCTGCGGTCAGCAGCACCAGCAATTCCCCGTAGCTCATCTTGAACTCCGGCTCCAGCGCCAACACCACGGTCGGATAGAGCAGGGTCAAGATGTGCGAGTAGCTATGGCCGATATTGGAAAAGATTTGCGAGATACGCGCTGAAGTCGTGTGCATGGGATTCCTACTTATTTATATGAGACGATTTATTTAAAACAACAAACCGGCATTTATGCCTTTTTTAGGATTTAGTCAAGTTTAGCAAAAACAGTAATGGGATTATAAACTTCATCTCGCGCTGTGCCGTGCCACCAAGATCACGTTGGCCAATTCCAGCGGGGCCTCGCTTCTGATTTGTTCCTGCGCCTCGGTAAGTTTGCCAATGGCCGCCTGGTAGTCCTTCTTCTCATACGCCGATTCGGCCTCGCTCAGTAACTTTGACAGGGGCGAGGCGACCAGTAACGTCACGGATAGGCATAGCAGACTGGACGCGAATATTATCTTTTTAAACATACTCTTTTCTCCTCGATGTAATGCTGATTGGTATCAGCGAAGCAACTTGTGGCCTCGACCGTCGGCGCGTTTTGTCCAGGCGGCGCCGGTACAATATTGAGCGAGGTGGCCGATCGTCCGTCCTACCCCGCACCATCGCAATGGCGATCCTAGCCGCCGCCTTTCACCTCGAGCACTGCCCCCGCCGAGTACGCGGTGAACTCCGGCGCGTACATTGACTGCACCGTCGCCGGCCCGATGCGGAAGGTCCCGGCTAAGTTGGCTCGGAGCCGGTACTTGAACGTGTACTCGCCCTGGGGCAGCTGCTCGAAGAAGAAGTTCGTTCCGCTGTCGCGGATCTCCTCGTACCAGCCGATGCCGAGGTCCCACTTGAAGCCGGACACTAGCCCCTCGGGCTCAAGGCCGGCCGCTCGCGGATCGCGCAAGTGCACGTACTCACTGGGGTGCTTGGCACGGAGCGAGAGCTGCACCTCGATCTGGTCGCCGGCGCGCACCGCCCCGCCTTCGGCCAGCGGCGTGAGCATGAACTCCCGCCCGTTGGACTCGCGGCGGAAGTAGCGGCGCGAGACCGCGAGGAGGTCGCCGCGATCCTCGCTGGGGAGCCGGTCGCTGGAGAACTGCCAGGTGGCCGACGCGAACAGGAAGCCCTTGCTCTCCTTCGACACCTCGACGGTCGCGGTCCCGGCGCTCACCCGATTGCCGGGGACGAGTACCTGGTTCGCCTTGCCGGTGTAGACGTCGGGCGCGAAGGTGAAGCGGGTGGGTTCGCCGTTGATGACGACGGTGGCGTCCTCGCGCACCCCGAGCGCGCCCTCGCGCTTGAGGTAATGGATGAGCGAGTAGATCACCTCGGCGGTGGCGCGGGTCGACTTCCAGTGGTTGAGCTTCTTGTTCATCAGGATCCACTGGACGAGCCCGTGGCGCCGCGCGTCGCCGGGGGTTACCTCGACCAGGGTACGCAGGGCGTAGGCGTGAGTCTCAATAGTGTCGTTGTACCAGAGCCAGGCGCGGTCCTCGGGGGCCCAAAAGGTCCCTTCATCTTTGGTGGTCTTCGCCGAGTCCATGACGCTCGCCCACACCAGCTCGGCATCCCTTGCTCGTCCCATGCGCTTCAGCGTCATGGCGAGCATGCCCTTCAAGTAGGGCGAGTGCTGCTTCCAGTGGCGGAAACTGAAGGCGAGGATCTGCTTGCGCTTGTTCTCGGCGAGCCCGGTCCAGCTTGGGTCCCGGTAGCTTGATGCTACGTAGTTCACGAACGTGAGGAACTCCCAGCAGCAGTCGTCCTTCAGCATCCGGCCCGTGTATTCCTGCTCAAGGTGCGAGCTGAGGTAGGCCCAGCCGCGGCGAATCATATCTTCGGGAACCTGGACACCGAACTCGGCCGCTTTGGCGAAACCGGCGAGCAGGTAGAGGGTCATCCACGGCGACGGTGGGCCGCCGGGGAACCAGGGGAAGCCGCCGCTGGCGGTCTGGGCTTTGCGCAGCTTGCGCAGCGAGGCGTCCCGCTCGGCGCGGGCGACCCGCGGGTCGAGCACGTTCACCACCCCGAGCCCGGCGTCCCGGCCGCCCTGCGCCTCGACCAGCCAGGGCGTCTCCTCGAGCACCATCTTGCGGTTCGGGTCGGCCGTGTCCCAGGTCTCGAGCGGCGTCTTGCGCTTGGACATCGCTTGGGCCATCTTGGCCACCGCCGGGTAATCCTTGAACACCGACGCGACGATGCCGGTGGAGACGAAGCGGTTCAGGGTCTGCTCGGTGCACTCGTACGGGTAGTTCACGAGATAGGGCAGGGCCTGCAGCACAGTGTAGAAAAGCTGGGCGTCGAGGGTCACCACCAGCTGCTCGTTCAGCCGGGTAGGATCGTCGCCCCGCGCCAGGTCGGCGAAGGTCATGTCGCGGCGGTCCTTGTCGCGGAGCGCGACGAAGCGCGACTGGGCGAGGTGCATGCGGCTCGGCAGCACCGGGACCGGGCGCAGCTCACCGTCGGAGAGGTCGCCGGCGCGGGCGACGGCGCGGATCGCGTAGGTGCCGACGCGCCGGGGGGCGACGACCTTGTAGCTCACGCTGGCGCTCCCGCCCTTGGCGGCCTGGAACGGCCGGGTGCCGTCCGCCAGGCCGAAGTCGGCGGCGGCGCTGTTCCCGCTCTCGACCTCGGTCACCTCGAACGAGACGCTGCCTTCGAGGTCGCGCTCGCCGGCGTTGTTGACGATCACCTTGAGCTCGGCCACATCCCCCTCGCGCAGGAAGCGCGGTAGGTAGGGCCGGACCATGAGGTTCTTGACGCTACGGGCTTCCTGCCTGAGCGAGCCGCCGCGCAGGTCGCGGGTAACGGCGTGAACCCAGACGTTCCAGGCAGTGACCGAGTCGGGCACCTGGAACTCGAGAATGGCCGAGCCGTCCTTGCCGGTGAGGAGCTGGGGCTTCCAGAAGGCGGTCTCGGCGAAGTTCGCCCGAAGCGGGACCGCCGCCTCGGGCGCGGCCGGGCCCCTGCGGTCGGCATTGCTCAGGGACTCAGGCGCCAGCGACAGCCCCCGTGCGACCGACTGTTTTGAGAAGTACCCGCGGCCGGGACCACCGATGCCGTAGCCCGAGATCTCCTTGAGCCGCTCGCCGCTGAAGTGCGGGCTGGAGGGGATGTGGGCGATGTCCGAGACGTACATCCATTGCGCCTGGCGCCCGCCCAGGCTCGACGTAGCTAAGGCGAACTTGCCCGTCCGGCCCCCGTAGAGGCCGGCGATGCTCGGCGGCACGTGCGGGCCGAAGAGGTCTAGGCTGCGGTCGAACATGTAGGCCAGCACCTCGGCGCTGCCGGCCTCGGCCCGGCCTGCGGGCGATTTCACCGTGACCCGCCAAGTCTCTTTGGCGCCGGGCTGGAGGGTGTCGCGGAAGGTCGCGAACTCCAGCCGGAGTTCCTTGTTGTCCCAAGGGACCAACACCTTTTGCGTGAGCCGCATGAGCTGGTGGTCGCGCACCGCGGTCAGCATGACCGAGAACCCGCCGCGATCCCGTTCGCCGACCGGGATTTGGAGCAGCGAAGGGTCGCGGCCGGCGGTGATCCGGCGCCGCTCGACCGCCCCGTTGGGCCGGGCGATGTCGACCAGGAGCATCTCGCCCGCGATGCCGGAGTGGACCAGGAGGCGCGCGGTGCCTCCGACCTTGACCGAACTCTCCTGGGCAAGGAGCAGCGCGGGCAGGTTCAGGGATGGCTTGGGCCCGGCCACGACGATCTCCCGGGCGAGCTCGAATTTTGCGCCGAAGGGGTCGAAGGTCTCATAACGGATGCGGTAGGCGCCGGCCTTGAGCGCCGGCAGCTGGATCGCCGCCTTGCCGTTGTCGTCGTGAGCGAGCTCGCCCCGGGCCACCGCGTCGCCGTCGCGCCAGGCATGGAGCGAGGCCGCCGGGACGTAGTCCCCGTAACCCTCCCCCCAGCGCCGGCGCAATCCATCGCCGGGCGTATGGAAGCCGCCCTCGTCGGCGGCGGGCAGCGGCTCGTCGGCGGGAAGGACGACCCGGTCCGGCTGCGCCAGCCGGATGAGCCGCCAGCTCCCCTTTCCGGCCCGAGGCACGCCGTCGAGGTCGCTCCGGGACACACTCGCCTGCGCTGCGGCGCCCTCGGTAAGGAAATCGACGCCGAAGTCGAGACGGGCCTCGACCGCCACGGTGCCGAGGCGGAAGCTGCGATCGGCGGAGCGGGTCTCACCACCCTCGTCGGTGACGTCGGCGTGCAAGGTATAGCGGTAGCTCACCTCGGCCGACTTGCCCTGGCGCTCGTCGGCGGCGGGCGTAAAGGCGATCTTGAAGGTCCCGTCGGGGCCGAGCGCGGCAGTTCCCGCGGCGACGGTCTGCGCGGTTCCCTCACCCTGGATCGGCCGCCGCCACCCCCAGTCCCGCCACCACCAGGGATAAACCGGCTCCCGCTGCACCTGCCACTTCACCGTCCCGCTCGTCACCGGCAGCCCAAAGTAGTAGCGCGCCTCGCCGGTCAGGGCCGCCGGGCGGTTGAGGCGCAGCGGCAACTTCGGATCCTGGATGGTCGCCTCGAACGTCGGCCGCTTGTACTCCTCGACGCGGATACGCGCCTCGCCCCGCGCCGAGGTGATGATGGTCCAGGATCCGAGGACGCGCCCGGATGGAATGGCAAACTCGCCGGCGGCGGTCCCGAATTCGTTCGCGGCCACCTGGGTCGAGGCGACCGTCTCGCCGTTCGGGTCGCGCAGGCTCACGGTGAGCCGCGCCCCGACCTCGACCTTGTAGCGATCCTCCTTGCCCCGGAACACGAGCACCTTCCACAGCACCTTTTGCAGGGGCCGATAAATGCTGCGATCGGTGTAGATGAACGCCGAGCGCGCCTCGGGCGGCTTGTCCGGACGGTGGAGAGTGAAGACGCTCTCGTCGAGCGCGAGGTCGGCACCACGCCGGGCGAAGAAGCTCTGCCAGCCGCGCTCGTGGGTATAAGGGAAGTGGACCTCGCCGGCGGCGTCGCTAATGAATCGCCCCACCAGGTGGTAGCCGCTGGTCCGGTGGTAGTCGTAGAGCCGCACGTCGACGCCGGCCTGCGGGCCACCGGTCTCGCCCGAGACCGCGGTGACCATTACCCCGCCCTGGCCGTCGTCACGCGAGAGAAGCACGAGGTCGCCGATGATGAGGTCAGTCCCGGCGATCTGGTTGTCAGAATTCTGGAAATCCTCCCGGTAGCTCGCCACTACTAGATAGCTACCGACCTTCTTTAGCGGGGGTGTCACTGGGGTGCGGTGGCTCTTGAAGTCCGGGGTGGGTGCGAGCTGGACGCTCCAGGACTCAAGCGGGGCGCGTGTCTGGATGATGGCGGTAAGCGCCTCCTCGCCGTTGGCGAAACGCTGCTCGAGGTCGACGTCGTAGGCACGGAAGTAGAGGGTGGCGACGTTCTTGTGGGTGACGTCGATGGAGCGTTTTCCCGACGCGTCGTGGGTCATCGCCTCGACGTGGAACTGCGGCGCCTCAATGGCCCGGACGATGGAGAGGCAGCGCTGCCCGCCCACTGACTCGGGGAAGGCGCGCTGGCCCTGGCCGGCGATGGCGTGGGCCCGCACCAGGTTGTCCGGCTCGTCCTCGGCCTGGACGAAGTCGGCGAGGACCGCCATGCCCTGCGACCACCAGGGCAGCCCCTTGTACCCGTCCAGCCGCCGGGCCAGCTCGGCGGCGATCCGCTTGCGATCGCCGGGATTCGTGAACGCCGCGTGCAGGCGGATGAAGAGCTGCAGGCGGGCCTCCAGGGCCGCCTCGCGCCGTCCAGCCCCCTGGTGCCAGGCCTCAAGATCGCCAAGGATGGCGGCGATGCGGACCAGGGGATGGACCGCGGGATCGTCGAGCTTCATACTCGCGCTTGCCGGATCGCCGCGCAGGAGCGATGCGAGATCGAGCTGGTAGACACCGTTCACCTGCTCGGGCCGCCAGGAGGCGGTATCGGCGAGCAGCTCGACGTAGAGGTAGCTGGCCGCGTCGCGCAGGGTATCGCGAATGCCGGGCGGGTAGTTCCCCGGCTCGAGAACCTCGCTGAGTCCACGTACCGGAATGGCGCCAAGCGCCTGGCGCCGGCGCCAGACGTCGTTGAAGGCGCGCTGGGCCTCCGCGTAGATCTGGTCGCTGGTCCAGGACTTTAGATCTACCGCCACCTTAGACTCAACCCGTTCGCGTTCGCGGATCTCCCACGAGTAGGCCTGGGCGTAGCTCGTGAGCGAATGGGCGTAATAGAGATCGAGCTCGGTCCGCGCCAGCGGCGCTTCCGGCCAGGGCTGCTCCTTCAGGAAGCGGACAGCAGTCTCATAGCCATGGAGCGCCCCGCGGAGCTTCATCTCTGTGATAAGCCCGCGCGCCCAGTCCTCGGCGTCGCCGCGGGCGTGGGCCGCCTCGCGCAGCTCCGCCGCCTTGACGGCGGCAGCCTCGAGCTTCTGCTCCTTCACGAGTTCGTCCACCGTCTTCCACGCCTCCGGGCGTGGCCGCTCGCTCGCACTTTGGGCCAAGGCGAGTGCGCAGGCAAACCCCAGCGCGCAGAGCGCAGCCCAATACCTGACTTTATTCGATCTCATATTCTCTCCTTAGGATGATCTCGGCCCGCGCGCTTTCCGTCAAGGTGTTGCGTCATTTGCGTCTGGCCGCGGCGTGGATCGTGGCTAGTCATTTTTATGGTCCCATATCAGTCTTCATTTCGCGCCGGAAGCCTCGATCGGCTCGAAGTACAGATAGTCGGGCTTCTCTAAATCGTGCGGTTCCGGCGCATTGCGACCGTAAAAGCGATACTGTGGCGCAAGCGTTGCCGGCAATTCTTGCTGACACCGTTTCACTTCAAACGGAATGGTGTCTGGCCGATGGCCGGAGGGAGGCTTTTCCCAGCGGATGACGCGGAAGGTAAAGGTGGCCGGATTGCGCACCACATCCTCGATCGTGCCCACCGCCACCCAGCTCGCCAGTTGCTGGCACTGCTCGGCGTTGAGCCTCGGCCCTCCACGCGGTAACCCACTGTAGTCTAGGCAGGGATTGGGTGGACAGGGTAACGGGTCGGCGATCACCGCCTTGGCCCGCACGTCCCAATCGACTTGGAGGGTCCCCGGCCATGGTTGTAAACCGTCCTTCCACTTTATGAGGTCATAGGCAGGCACGGGCATGACCGCCGAGTAGGCGTCCCTCTCCGCCAAAACCTCTACGATCACCCAAGGTCCTTTAGTCGGAGTGGTGTAATTGCCCGCGAACGCGATTTCATCCCCTTCCTTGCGCGCCGGCGACGTCAGGAAATAATGTCCGGCGTTCGACTTTGGATCCCTGGGGTAAATGATAAAACGCATCAGCCTCCCAGGCAGGGATGTCTCTTTGCCGTCTGTAATGTTGGTACCGCTCGTGTGGGTATAGACCTCGCACGAAAACTCGACCAGGTTTTCCCGGGGATACAGCTCGGCGGTACAGGTGCTGCTGCCGCTTGGATTACCCGGTTTACCCAAAGGGGTGGTCGGATCCGTGGCCTCGGTAATCAAAGTATGCTCATGTTTTTCCACGCCGTTCTTTGAATACTTCACCACGATCTCCGTCGACTTCTCTTTAAAGACCGTATTGACGGTTCCCTGCGCATAGATCTTGCCATACTCCATGACCGTACCCAGGCTGCCTGTCAGATTGATCATGATCGTCAAGCCGGCGTCGTAATGCCATGTTGTTTCTTTATTGATTTCTCGCTTTGAGTGTGAACCCTGTGCGTTCCATTTCATGACAATCGTCCCATGCAGCGAGGACAGGGGCACCCATCTGGTTTGTGAACGACGCTCGTCTCTTTGTTCGGCCCTACCGGAAGATGAGGCGTTTTGGCCATCCGGGCCGGATATAGATGGCGCGCGCCCAGCGGGGGTCTTCAATTGTTGCGAGAAGCTCTTGCCCCACGCCTGCAAGGCGCGGCGGTCCTCGTTGGTGAGAGGCTGGCCGCTCTGTGCCTTCTTCATGATTGCGCTAATATCCGCAGCAGGCGACGCCCCGCCGTCTTCGGCCAAGACCGGCGGCAGGATACCCACGCTGACCATGGTCAGCGCGACCCATAAGGCAAAGCGGCTCAGGCGCCGCGCCGCATTGGTCATAAGAAAGATCGCTGAATACTCGTTCCGTTCGCCAGCTCTCGGTGAGGTGATATCTTTCATTTCTTAAATAATCTCAACCGGAATCGTTACGTTTGCGCTCTTATCGCCCACAACGTCGTGAGCGACAACCTCCAGCAAATACTTCCCGGCCGGCGCGCCGGTCAACGTGACGGTCACATTTAAATACAGGTCGCGAACCAGACGCGCTGTATCCACCGGGAAGCGTCCGAATGCCTTTTGTTCAAAGAGCTGCTTGCCTGCCGGCTCTTTTACAAGCAGATCCAACACCAGTTGGGCGTGGTAGCCTCCACTCTGACTCCGGATGCCGTAATTTTGCGGCTCCAGGTAAACCAGAATTTCTTGACCCGCGCGGTAGCGATTATTGGGTCGCGGCTTGATCCCCTGCCCCATCCCCTGCGCCTTTTGCGCCACTAAGATCACATTGGCCAATTCCAGCGGGGCCTCGTTTCTGATTTGTTCCTGCGCCTCGGTAAGTTTGCCAATGGCCGCCTGGTAGTCCTTCTTCTCATACGCCGACTCGGCCTCCGTCAGTAACTTTGACAGGGGCGAGGCGGCCAGCAACGTCATGGATAGGCATAACAGACTGGAAGCGAATATTGTCTTTTTAAACATACTCTTTTTCTCCTCGATGGTTGGAGCGGCGGGCTGATATCCCGTCGGACAAGGCGATCACAATCCAGGTCGGGTCTCAATCGCAGCCGCAGCAGGGGTTGCCGCCAGCGGTGAGGCGGCGGATGCGCGGGAGGCCGTCAATGGACGCCTCGCCTTGGACGCCGTATTCGATCCCGGCGTACAACGGCACGCGGATCCACAGTTCGGCTGCCTCTTGCGGCCCGAGCGGAGGCACCTTCAGCTCGATGAGCTGGGACGGCTCGCCGAGAGTCGGGGTGAGCGGATCGCACTCGACATTCACGGTGTAGACGAAGAAGCGCGCTCCCGGCAGCGAGCTCGTCACCTGGCGGTTGCGCAGGCGCAGGCGAAGGAGCGGGCGCGGCGGATAGAGCCGATCGAGCTCCGCGCGGCGGGTCTTGAAGGCGGACGCGGCCTTCGCGTACTCGCGCTCCTTCTCAGCGAACTCCGCACGCTGCTCCTCAGCGGGCTCATAGCCGTCATAGAATCCGCTACACGGCTCGCAGGGCGCGAACGGCTCGACGTTCACCGCGCACGCATCGGCCGGGGCGCGGCCGGCTTTCAAGTCGGCCGGCGAGGGGGCCACGAGCACCGCCTTGGCGAGGTCGCCGCGGCAGCCGTAGATGAGATCGCTCGACTCCACCTCGAGCCAGGGCGCGATCGGCCGGCCCGTGCCCGCGAGCATGTTCCCCGCGAGCGCCGCCGCGGTCCAACGCTTGGCGGCGAGCGCCGCCTCGACGAGGGCGGGCAGGGTGCCGCGGTCGTCCAGACCTAGCGCCACCGCCCGCTCGAGCAGCGTCGCGGCCTCGTCGCTCTTTCCCGCTTGGGCGAGCCTGGCCGCCTCGGCCTTGAGAGCCGCAGCGTCGAGCGGCGCCGGCTCGAGGAACCCCGCCGCGAGCCATCCCTCGGTCGGCCCCTGGCGACCGTCCGCGCGCAGCGGCTTAGGCTTGGAATCCTTGTCCACGAAGGGATCGAGCAATACGACCTGGGTGGCGCGCGGCGAGCCGGCCCAGCGGACGCGCGCCCACTCGCCACGGACCTCGAACACATCGACCGGCGTATTGATGACGAGCCGCACCAGCGCCGGCGCGGCCGCGCTCGCCGACTTGCGGAGGTTGAGCGACGACGCGCCCACGTAGGCGGCCTTCCCCGCGGCGAGCCACACCGGCGCGGCCGGCTGGGGCGACGCCTGCGGTGGAAATTTCTTCCTGAGCTCGGCCGCGTCGCGGTACTTGCCGGCGGCCTCGTCGAGCGCGGCGAGGAGCTGGGCGGCGTCGGCGTCCTCCGGCGCGTGGGCGTGCCACCGCGCCGCGGCATCGATCGCCTTGGAGAAACTGCCAGCGAGGAGCGCGGCCTTGACCTGCGCGAGCGGCTCGGGCGTGACTGTCGCCGGGGTCATGGGGCTGAGCGCCCCGGTCGCGCCGATCGTGTATTGCGAGACGGTGGCGTCGCCGCTATTGGCGACATAGGCGTAGCGCCCGCTCGGGTCGACGGCGACGGCGTAGGGACTCCCCGCCGCAACCGCGACCGTCGCCGGGGTCATGGGGCTGAGCGCGCCGGCCGCGCCGATCGTGTATTGCGTGGCCTTGAACGTGCGATTGGCGACATAGGCGTAGCGCCCGCTCGGGTGGACCGCGACGGAAGCCGTCCCAGCCGCGACCGTCGCCGGGGTCATGGGGCTAAGCGCCCCGGTTGCGCCGACCGTGTACTGCAAGACGGCGCCGCCGGCATTGAGGCCTCCGCTTTGACTGACGACATAGGCATAGCGCCCGCTCGGGTCGACGGTGACGGAGAGGGGATTCCCCCCGGCCACGACTTTCGCTGGGGTCATCGGGCTGAGCGCCCCGGTGGCGCCGATCGTGTACTGCGAGACGGTGTTGCCGCTGAAATCGGCGACATACGCATAGCGGCCGCTCGGGTGGACAGCGACGGAGAAGGGTTCCCCCCCGGCCGCGACCATCGCCGGGGTCATCGCGGTAAGCGCCCCGGTCGCGCCTATCGTGTACTGCGAGACGGTGGCATCCTTGTCATTGGCGACATAAGCATAGCGCCCGCTCGGGTGGACAGCGACGGAGACGGGGAACGCCCCGGTCGCGACTGTCGCCGGGGTCATTGGGCTGAGCGCCCCGGTGGCGCCAATCGTGTAATGCGAGACGGTGGCGTCCTTGTCATTGGCGACGTAGACATAGTGCCCGCTCGGGTGGACAGCGACGGAGCTGTCACCCTTCCCAGCCGTGACGGTCTCCGGGGTCATGGGGCTAAGTGCCCCGGTGGGGCCGATCGTGTATTGCGAGATCGTCCCGTTGGGGCTGTCTTGATTGGCGACATACGCGTGCTGTGGAGCGTTTGTAATAGGGGCTATCTCTTTAGTCACTCCACTACCATCTCCCCAGGCGCTGCGGAAGAATAACAGCAGCAATGCCGCAAGCAGCGTCGTAGTGCGTGTACCATTTATAATTATAATGATCGGTCTGGATCTCATGGTTCCTGCTCCGATTACGTTAAGGGTTGCTGCCGACGCGCCGCCGCCGATCGTCCCAACGCTTATTAAACATACTCTCTCTCCTGGTGGTTGCTGCATTTACTGCGCTGGTCATAGTTTTCGAGACCGGGTTTGTGGAGTTAATCCTGTATCGCTGATCGCCTGGCGCTATTTGCAATCCCCCACACGCCTTCCTTTAATGTGTTGCGTCATTTTCATCTCGCCGCGGCGCGGATCGACGCTGGTCATTTTTATGATTCCTTCATAGCTGTCGCCCTTGAGCACCATCTCGCCGGTGCCGCTGCCCGCGCGCTTGCCCTGGCATTGCACGCTCCAGGTCACCTTGTTGCCCGTTACCCTGTGATCCTTCAGCTCGCAATTCTCGTCCTTGCGGGGGGCGCTCGGCGCGACCTTTTTGGCGTCTTCAGTGTCGTTTTTTGTGTAGCACCGGGTGTGCGTCATCGGCGGCATGGTCATCGGCATGCCCGGCATGTCCATGGTGGTGGTGATCTCCCACAAGCCGGGTTTCATATTGGACCCGGCTGCATATACCTCCGAGGCAAATGCGCCTGGTAGCAAGATGAGGCTTAGTATTAAAGTGGTCTTCTTCAGCGTTTTCATTTTTTCCTCCGTTGTTGTCTGTTTCAGTTAATTCCGCATCGGGTGGCTCCGGTGGCGGACGGCTCGCGTCACTTTCCCAACTCAAAGAGTTTGTTCGATCGGCTTTTACTATCGCCGAACTCTTTCCTCTAACCACTGTAAAAGGTCCGGCGATGAATAATTTTTGGAATGGTACTGACATTATGGGCTCAGGTCCTAATCGCAGGTGTCATCGGCGAACTGAATGTTGGCCTCGTCCTTCATCAGCGGAACCCAGCCTGTCATTGCAGGCGTTATTGAGTCGCTTTGATCGCCGCCCTCGCAAAGATTCTCTTTGTAGGCATCGATCAGAACCCACGTGCGTCCATTCGCGACTTGGAGTTCCCGCACCTTGACATGAACCTCTTTCTTCGAATCTTGGGCTTCCTTGAATTTTCGAAGCTCCGGGGAATTTTCGATGGCAGCGGTTTTTTCGCTTGGCGAGAGAAACGGCTTTACCTCGCCGATCCGGGGAGAGCGCGCGATCCAAGCCCAGCGGAAATTGTAAGGAGGGAACTCTCGCATGCGCACTTTGATCCAATTATTTTTTCGGTCAAAGACAAAAAGGCGAGTCCAATATCCATCTTTGGTTTCGTCGAAGATTCGCATGCTTAGAAAAACATGAAGGACGTTGGACGTCACGGTTGTAAACCCGCTATCTTGCCCGGTCCGGTCGGGGAACCTGATTTGCCTGCCGGCGGGACTTTCGTAAACGGGAAACTTGAATCCGGGTTCACAGGATTTTTTCGTCCATTCGTTGCCCGCCCGATCCTTCACGGTTCCCTCCGACTTGCATGGCGGCGGTGGGATCAAAACATACGAATCCAGTTGCAGATCAGGCGGGGAATCGTCGAAAAGCTTAAAGTTTTGTGAGCCCGGGGACGCGAAAATCTTTGCGTCCCAGACCGTCTTATCGAGAAGCATGTGATCGGATTGGGCCAAACGGTCTTTGATGTCCGATATCTCAACCCCGTTGGGACGCTTGATCCATGCGAGGCCCGCATTTCTATCTCTGATTTGCAGCCACGTCTGTTTCTGAAGGTCCTCTTTGCCCCAGACCAGATACTCCCGGGTGAATTCTTCCTCGGCACCCCCCGAATAAGGAAGTTGTGAAAAACCATCGGCACTTGCCGTTGCGAAGGGCGTCCTGTCGGCCGGAAATTTATAGAGTTCGAGCATCTCATTCGCTGCCGTCGAGCTTTTCCAACTCATCACTGCTCTCGGATCTGAAGGCCCGGCTGCATATACCTGCGAGGCAAACGCGCCCAGTAGCAAGACAAGGCTTAGTATTAAAGCGGTCTTCTTCAACATTTTCGTTTTTTCTCCGTTGCTGTTGTCTGCTTCACCCCATATGGGGCTTTGCTCAAATATATCCGCGTAGAGACTTGCGACCGTGCAGCAATTATCGATCCATGTATAAGTAACGTCCGTTCTTTAATAATAATTAATGTAGGTTGGGTTAAGCCGCGCAAGCGGCGAACCCAACAAAATCATAGATTTGATGGGTCCGCTACGCTTGACCTATCCTACATGACTAGCGCGGACGGGGGCTCCCCGGTTTCCCGCCACCCGGCTCGTCGGTGTCGCCGCCTTTCCCGATGGGGGGTTTCTTCCCGGCGGGGGGTTTGTTCCCGGAACGCAGACCCTGTACATCTATTCCGTCATGTTTCCCACCTGAACAGTAACTCCCTCCTCGTTGGTTCCCAGGGATGATCACGATCCCGCCTCCGTCATTACACTCTTTCGTGGTCACCGTTTTGGCCGCCATCGCATCTGAGGAACTCAGCACCGTACCGATGGCTACCAGACCTGCTACTAAGAACGACCACTTTTTTGATTTATTCATTGTCAATTGCCTCCTCTCATCAGGGTTTTTGTAAAGCGACATATTCATTTTAATTAAACGCATTGTTGTTCTCCTCTATTGAAGGTCTTAAAAAAGACCGTTGGTGAAAAAAGTTGAAGTGTAGGTAATCCTTGCAACTTACTCCCAGGGATTCCACTCTTCACACCATGGACCATCGTCATGACATATCTCAATTTTTCATATGACCTCCTTTGAGTAGTTTTAGATTTAAACGTATCTTCATTTTTTCTCCGCTTAGTGATCGCTAAACGCATTATTGCTTGACGAACTCCACGCGCCGGTTGTTGGCGCGGCCGGTTGGCGTGTCGTTGCTGTCCAGCGGCTTGGTGGAACCCAGCCCCTCCGTGGTCAGGCGGGCGGTATCGATCTTGAAATCCGAAATCAAGGCATTCTTCACGGACTCGGCGCGGCGCTTGGATAGCTCCGTATTGTGCTGGGCGTCACCGGTATTATC
>DATGVQ010000243.1:0-8743 GCA_035300145.1 Acidiferrobacterales bacterium
TAATGAAACAGGCATTCAAGAATGAAACTGTTTATTTTCTCTAATTCCAGCTTGGAACTGCCCTACGATCTTGCGCGCCTGCTCCCCATCTGCAGGGAGCTGTAAGGGTAACAGGAGTTCCACCCGTATGCGACCGTTCAAGTAATATAGAGCGACACTTTGACAAATACGCCATTTTAACTTAAAGCCTCCTTAGAAATAGGAAAACACTAACGAGCCATCCTTCCTCTGGGAAGAAACCTTATAGATGGGTTAGAATTGCGAATATGCATGTGGCGAGCGTAATTCCTCCCCGTTTACCCCCGCTGACCGTCGTGTATGAAAAAATAGGATAAGAATTCATGCGTTTTTTCCCGCGATTACGGCGGATAATACATTGGTTATTCCGCCTGCTGCCGGTAGTGCTGGTTATTGATTCGATTTATTTAGCGACGATTTGGCCGGATTGGCAATCGCTTGCCGGCGGTGCTGTTCCGCGCTCCAATTTTATGGCTGAATATCAAGAACACCAGCGGCATAATAAAAACTTGCCTGAGCTGTTGTGGCATCCGGTACCGCTGGCGATTATTCCGCATCAGGTCGTGCGCGCCGTGTTAGTGGCCGAGGACAGCCGCTTTTATAGCCATAGCGGATTTGATTTGATCGCTATACGCGAAGCGCTGGATTACGATTTCGCCGAAGGCCGGTTAGTCGTGGGGGCCAGCACAATATCCCAGCAAACTGCCAAAAACTTATTTCTAAGTCCGGAACGCACGCCCTGGCGCAAATGGCACGAGCTGATATTAACCTTCGCGCTGGAACAGAACTTAAGCAAACAACGTATCTTGGAAATTTATTTGAATACGGCTGAATTCGGCCGCGGCATCTACGGTGTAGAAGCGGCGGCCGAAGCCTATTGGGGGGTGCCGATTTCGCAATTGTCTTTAATGCAAGCGGCGGAACTGGCGGCGACTCTCCCCGGCCCGACCAAACATAACCCGGCCTTGCGCACCGTTTATTTCATTAACCACACGCAAAAAATTGTCAGCCTATTGGCCAACGAGTTCGATTTGGAAAACGATTCAGCCATCCTCATGTCCAAGCCAGAAAAGATTCCGGTGGAAGAAAGATCCATAAAGCCGGGGCGCACCCTCTAACAATCGGCCGAGTAAGTTATAATCCAGGCAAACCTCAGCAGCAATAAATAAACGAGAACAAGAAGTTTGTGACCTTTCAAGAACTTATCCTGGCCCTGCAACAATATTGGGCCGCTCAAGGCTGCGTAATCCTGCAACCCTACGACATGGAAATGGGCGCCGGCACCTTCCATACCGCCACCTTTCTGCGCGCGCTGGGGCGGGAACCGTGGAATGCCGCGTATGTGCAGCCATCGCGACGGCCGAAGGATGGGCGCTACGGGGAAAACCCCAACCGCCTGTATCAGCACCATCAATTCCAAGTGGTGCTGAAACCATCGCCCGATAACATCCAGGATTTATATTTGAGTTCGTTGCGCACGCTCGGTATCAATAAAAACAAGATCGAGCACGACATCCGCTTCGTGGAAGACGACTGGGAATCACCCACGCTCGGCGCCTGGGGTCTCGGCTGGGAGGTGTGGTTGGACGGCATGGAAGTAACCCAGTTCACCTATTTTCAAGAAGTGGGTAGTCTCCCTTGCAAACCGGTGCTGGGCGAAATCACCTATGGCCTGGAGCGGTTGGCGATGTATCTGCAGGGCGTAGAGAACGTATTTGATCTAGTATGGGCCAAAGGCGTGACGTACGGCGATGTGTATCACCAAAACGAAGTCGAACAATCTAAATACAATTTTGAATTTAGCAATGTCGACTGGTTGTTTCAGCAGTTCAATGGCTTTGAGTCCGAAGCCAAGCGCCTGTTGGAGGCGGGTTTACCGTTGCCGGGGTTCGAAATGGTGATGAAGTGCTCGCATACGTTTAATCTTTTGGACGCGCGCGGCGCCATCTCCACCACCGAACGCGCGGCCTATATTGGCCGGGTACGTACGCTCGCGCGGTTGGTGGCGCAAAGCTATTACGCGTCGCGCGAAGCCTTGGGATTTCCGATGCTTAAACCAGGGAACAAAAGATAACCCATGGGTAGCCCTGTTTCTAAGCGCAAGACCAGGCGTACTTCTGCGAGCCGCAAAAAAGCAGGCGCGAAAAAAAGCGCTCAAGGTCTGTTGGTAGAAATCCTCACCGAGGAATTGCCGCCCAAGTCGCTGAAGTATTTAAGTGAGGTTTTCGCCGAGCGAATTCTGAACGGCTTAAGTCGTGCACAGCTTAAACAGCGCGTTTCAGATTTTCGCGCTTTCGCTACGCCGCGAAGATTGGCAGTGTTTATCCCTAACGTTCTTTGGAAGGCGCAAGATCGAACAGAACCAAAAGAGCTAATGCCAACCAAGGTCGCCTTCGATGAACACGGTAAGCCAAGCATGGCTTTACTAAAGCGGCTTGAAAAAGAGGGGAGATCGGCTCGCGTTGGGGAACGAGATATCGAGCGCCGTACCAACGGGGAAACTGAATACGTATACGTGAACGTGAGGATTCCGGGAGCCACGCTCCCGGCTGCTTTGGATGAGGTACTCAAAGACGCGATTAAGAAGCTTCCGGTCGCTAAGCTTATGCGTTGGGGTGACAACGATGTGCAGTTCGTGCGGCCGGTGCATGGATTGATTATGCTCCACGGTAAGAAAGTTGTTCCTGGAACAGTGCTAGGGTTAAAAAGCGGCAGAACAACTTTAGGCCACCGCTTTTTAAGTCGTGGCAAGATCAGCATCGCTGATGCGGATCAATACGAAAAGACTCTCGAAAAAGCTGGCAAGGTGATCCCGCGCTTTGATAAACGAAAAACCTTAATAAAAAAAGGCTTGGAGGCTAAGGCCAAAGCGGCCAAATCCAGGGTGATGGCCGATGACGCGCTTTTGGACGAAGTCACCTCCTTAGTGGAATTTCCTAAAGTTTATGAAGGGAAGTTCAGTGAAGAATTTTTGTCGATGCCAGTGGAATGTTTGATCGTCTCTATGAAGCAGCACCAGCGTTACTTTCCGCTTTACGATAGCAAAGGCAAATTACTGCCGCTGTTCTTATTTGTCAGCAATGTCGAAACAAAAACACCGAAGTACATTATCCAAGGCAACGAGCGCGTGCTACGTGCACGGCTGTCCGACGCCAAGTTTTTCTTCGAGCAAGACAAGAAGATCAAGCTTGCCGACCGCGTCCCCAAGCTAAGCGGCGTGGTGTATCACAACAAGCTCGGCAGCCAACTGGCGCGGGTGGAGCGCATCCAGGGGCTCGCCGCCGAAATCGCACGTCTGGTTCATGCGGATGTTGCGGCCGCCGAGCGCGCCGCCTATTTGTGCAAGGCGGACCTGGTTACGGATATGGTCGGCGAGTTCCCGGAGCTGCAAGGGATTATGGGCGGCTACTATGCCAATCATGATGGCGAAGACCCTCACGTCGCGGACGCGATCCGGCAACATTATCGGCCGCGCTATGCAGGTGACGACCTGCCGCTGTCGGCGACGGACATCAGCGTTGCCCTGGCAGACAAGCTGGATACCCTGGTCGGGATCTACGGCATCGGATTGATTCCAACCGGCGACAAAGATCCCTTCGGTCTGCGGCGCCAGGCCTTGGGTGTAATCCGCATTCTCATAGAACGCACAGAGATGCTGCCTTCGTTGGATGTCGTGAAGCTGCTGCAACGGGCACGCAATCTTTTTCCGAACGGCGTGGTCGCCGACAGCGTCGCCCAGGATCTGCATGCCTTCATGCTCGAGCGCCTCAAGCCTTATCTGCGCGACCATGGCTACCAGCCGGACGAGATCGACGCGGTGCTGAGCCTCAATCCGACACGCATGGATCAGGTGTTGCTGCGCATGCAGGCGCTACAGGAATTCCGCCGCCTGCCGGAGGCTGAGGCGCTGGCGGCTGCTAACAAACGCATCCGTAACATATTGCGGCAAGCCGGCAATATCGCGTCTAGCCAGTTCGATGCCGGTTTATTTAAAGAAGAGGCGGAAAAGCGGCTGGCAGCCCAGATCCAGACTTTAGATACTCAAATAGCGCCGATGTTAAATGCCGGGAACTACAAACAGGCGCTACAGCACCTCGCGAGCCTGCGCAGCCCGGTGGATGAATTTTTCGACCAAGTTATGGTGATGGTGGACGACGAAGCAATACGTAATAATCGCTTGGCATTGCTCCATAATTTAAGTAATTTATTCCTGCGTGTTGCGGATATCTCCCGCTTGCAGCCGCAAAATCAGGTGGCCGTATAGCGTATATGCGCGGATTACGATCACCCAGGCAATGGTTATGAGCCTCATCATTCTCGATCGCGACGGCGTCATTAATTACGATTCCGATAAATACATCAAATCACCGGAAGAATGGATCCCTATCCCGGGCAGTCTGGAGGCGATAGCGCGGTTACACCAAGAGGGCTACAAAATAGTCGTGGTAACCAATCAATCCGGCATCGCACGCGGCCTGTTTGATATGGACATTTTGCACCGCATTCATCTTAAGATGTTAGAGGCGGTGCGCCACAAAGGCGGCGAAATCGATGCCATTTCTTTTTGCCCGCATGCGCCGACGGATGGGTGCCGTTGCCGCAAACCACTGCCGGGATTATTTGAAGACATCGCCGAGCGATTAAAAACCAACCTGGCCGGCGTCTATGTTGTCGGCGATTCAATCAGCGACGTGCTTGCTGCGCGCGCCGCCTACGCTTCACCGGTGCTGGTGCGCACCGGCAAAACCGCGCCCGACCTGGAAAAAGACGAGCTGCAGGGCGTACCGGTATTTGCCGATCTGGCGGCGTTTGCCGACAGCTTATTATCCGGCCGGTTGTCCCCGGTCTAATGCTAATCCTGCGTTCGCTGCTGTTTAATGCGGTACTATGGCTATCCGTGCTGATCTACTCTCCCTTGGTGCTACTAAGCTTTCCGTTGCCGCCCATACCCCGCTATCGTTTTATCCGCCAGTGGGCACGCTTTAATCTCTGGTGGTTAGAAATCATCTGCCGGCTTGGCTATCAGGTGGAAGGAAACGTAGACATCCCCGGTCCCGCCATTGTCCTATGCAAACATCAATCTTCTTGGGAAACGCTTGCCTCACAGGTAATTTTTCCGCCCCAGGTTTGGGTGCTAAAACGCGAATTGCTCTGGTTGCCACTATTTGGCTGGGCGTTAGCCATGACGCAACCGATCGCCATCAACCGCGGCTCTATCAGAAAAGGATTGAAACAAGTCGTTGAGCAAGGCCTGCAGCGGTTGCAGACGGGACGCTGGGTCGTCGTCTTCCCGGAAGGCACGCGCATGGCGCCTCAACAACATGGCCGTTTCGGCATCGGTGGCGCTTATTTAGCGAGCGAAACCGGTTATCCGGTCGTGCCGGTGGCACACAATGCCGGCAGCTATTGGCCGCGCCGCGGTTTCATCAAGCGGCCGGGGATTATACGGGTGGTTATCGGTCCGGTTATTGACAGCCACGGCCGCAAAGCCGATGAGATCAACCGATTGGCTGAGGAATGGATCAAAGCGGCCATGGTAAAGTTAGAGCGCGATTGCGCCTAAAGAAATTGCTCATGCGCGAGTCTGAAGCAGACGAATTACTTCCGGATTACCTGCTCAAGACTCATACCGAAATCTTTTAACATCACCATCGCGGCATTGCGGCCGGGTCCGGCAGAGACCGAGCCACCTGGATGCGTGGTGGCGCCGGTTTGATACAGGCCGGGGATGGGCAAGCGGTGCTGCGCCCAACCGGGCACCGGCCGCATATTCGCGGCTTGTGCCGGAATTTGCGCGCCGCCATGGCAGGTGCCACGCCAGTTATGCGGATTGGCGCGCTCGAGGTCGAGCGGGCTTTTCACCACCTTGGCCAAAATTTTATCGTCACTGAGGTTGGGTGCGAAGCGCCGCAGGTAAGTCAGATTCGCCTCGGAGACAGCTTCTTTAATGTTGTCCCAGTGCTCCGGCCCTTCGGGTAAATCGTAGGGCTGAAAACCGATCACTTTAAGCGTGTGCTTACCTTGTGGCGCGCGCGAAGGATCGGCAACACTCGAGCATACCATAAGCAGCGGCGGATCTTCGAGATTGATCGCGCGGCGATTATAATCATAACTCAAGCGCAGCGCCCGCTTCGCCGTGACTTGGATGCCGGAGGCGACCGGCGAGATGATGCCGCCGTCCACCGTGTATTTAGGCGGCTCAGTGGTCGCGTAATGGGTGATAAACATGGTCGCGCCGGCCTGCCAGGTATTTACCCCTTGGATGAATTCCTCTCCCCAAGCGTCGCGCGGCGCCATATCGATAAGATGCTTAATGTGGATGGTCGAAAGCACGGCTTTTCCTGCGCGATAGTGCGCGCCGTCGGCGCATTCAACGCCGGTGCACTTGCCCTGTTCAAGGATAAGAGTCGTGATCCGCTTGTCCGTCAGAATCGTGCCGCCGTTGGCTTCAATTAGCCGCGCCAGCGCTTTCGGCAACTCGCCGGAGCCGCCTTTAGGTATAGTCCAGCTCGAATGCTGGCGTCCATTGACCAGCGAATAAGCCAGCCGGCCGGACACCGGCTGGTCGGGCGGGACCAGCGTCATGAATGCCATCCACAACAGGAACGCGCGGGTATGATCGTCTTCAAAATTGTCGCGAATAATCTCCCACGCGCTCAATGCAATCCGGCGCTGCCATAATTTGCCATCAGGATGCCCCGCCAGTCGATCATTGAGCGGCTTGCCGAAGCCGACCGGCGTATACGCGGCGGCGCCGAAGACGGGCTTTACCCTATCGTACTCGGCGATGATACGCCGGTACGCGTCCGCGTCTCGCTTAGAAAACTTCGCGAACTCAACACAAGTACGTTCGATATCACGCCACTGGGTGATACTGGTCCCGTCCGGGAACGGCATGTGGACAACCGGATCAGGATAAATATATTCCAATCCATAATCGTCCAGTTTGAGTTCATTGTTGCGCAAGGTCGGGCTGCCTTGGATCAGCACATGCGCGGACGAGCAAGTATCGTGTTTAAATCCGGGAAGGGTAAGCTCTTCGGTCAACGTGTCGCCACCGATAAGCGAACCGCCTTCGAGAATCAGGCATTTGAACCCGGCCTTCGCCAAATACGCGGCAGTGATGAGGCTGTTGTGCCCGGCACCGGCAACAACAATGTCGTACCTATCAGCCATTACACTTGCGGAGCGGCCGCACTCGCTGCATTAACTGGGTCAGGCATGACCTTCATTTAATCCTGGAAGCGACCATTCTTTTACCGGCAGGGGGCCGAGCATGGGTTTGCCGAGCGCAGGGGTTGCGACCGCGTAAAGACCGGTGTCGCTCGCAGCCCAGATCAACTTCCGGTCCCATTCGACAAATACGTTGTCCACGGTCCGGTTAAAGCTATTGAATTTTTCCAGCTCGCCGCCTTGGGGCGGGATAAAATAGGCGACGATTTTAGCACTCTTCAAATCTCCAATGTCATAGCATTGCAGGCCGGCATTGAAATAAGAATAACAAGTGAAATTCGGATCGGGTTTGCCGGGCGCCTTCACATGCGGCGGATTATGGGTGCCAAAACGGCCCCGCTTGTCGCAGAAATTCTTATACGCGGCATTGGGCGGCGGCACCGGCACAGGTAATTGAGCAATCGCTTTCGGCTTAGCTCTGTCCCTGACATCAACCACCCAACTCGGCACATACGGCTCGTTGCAGTCGGGGTTAAGCGCCTCCGGGTTGGTAATTACGATGCCGCGATCCACTCTGCTGACATCAATCGTATGAAACGCGACGGAAGTGGTATGGGTGTACTTATACTCCGGTAAAAAGCGACCGATAAGGCGCGGGGTTTTTATGTCGGAGAGATCATAAATCAGCATGCCGAACGACCCGTAGGCGCTGTAACCGAATTTGCCGCCGTCTTCGACCTTTTTCGGCACAATCATGGCGCCATGGACGCTGGTAAATGAGGTCTTGTCGCCATATTCGCGCCACTGCTTGTACTCGGCTTCCTCGCCGACCCGCTGTCCCGGCACCCACCACATCGCCGCCTGGCGCGGCTGCGCGGGATCGGAAACATCCACAATCATAATCCCGTTCGTATGGTAGCGAATCGGGCTTTCCATGTGGATAAAGCTGTCATCCGGCGCGGTGTCGAGGTAGGCGTATTGCCCGCCATCGTAATAATTGCGGTGCGTCCCGGAGCCGGTCTGGATCGGGCGTTTCGGATCGCCTCCATCGGTACTGAATTCGGAAAGCAAGACGATATTGGCCGGATCCGTGGCGTCATAGATCCGGATCCCGCGTAAACCCGACCGCGTGCGCACCGCCTCGATCATCGTGGGATCGTCGTATTTCCCATTAGGCGCCTTCTGGGTGGTGGAGGTTGTTATGGCGCCGGCCCCCGCGATCAAGATCCACTTGCCCAGTTTTTTGTTATACGCGAGCTGGAGCTGGTTGCCCTCGAATGCATGCTTTTTGATAAGCCGAGGTTGCCGTGGATTGCTGACCTCAATTACGTCACCGTCCTGCAACAGGAACCGGCGAGGCCCGATCGCCATCATCTGCATCTTGCCGCCGCGATCCTCGCCCAACAGGAAATTACCGATCACCTCCATATTTTTGATATAGGTATTCCGGTCTAAATAGTCGAGGCTGCCTGGATGAGGGTGTGCATGGCGGTTGGCGTAAGCCGTGCCTAACATCGCCGGACCTACGATCGCAGCTCCTCCCGTAACAATT
>DATGVQ010000244.1:0-16555 GCA_035300145.1 Acidiferrobacterales bacterium
GAATGGCACTTACTTAAGCCAAAAAGGTAAAAAATGTAGCTATTCCGAGTGAAGGTGGGGATCCAGTTAAGTTGCGATAAATAGCCTGTTTAGCTGAATTCCTGTATTCACTGACAATGACATTTGTGGCTCCAAATTGATTTATGTAAATATTTAGCTTAAGTAGGTGCCATTCGGGTCGGAGTAAATATTTTTCATTTTCAAAATTTTGAAACTGTTATTCAAAATTTTTAACCATTTTCAAAAAATTGACATTGTGCAAATCAGGCGCAAAAAAAGCGGGAAATCCCCGCCCAGGACCTTAAAATGAGCCGTCGCGGACGCGGGCAGCCAAATCCGGCGCGCTCAATGGCCATGGCGCTCGCGCGCCGCGTTGGCGGTTACGATCTGCAAACCCTTGCCGAGACCTTCAACGTGAGCCATTATTCGACGATCGCGGTCGCGGTGAGTCGCCTGCGAAGCCGGAGTCAGAGGGACGGTCAACTCGCGGCGCGCTGGGCACAATTGACGCAGCAGTTGGGGTGAGGGTTAAATTCATAATTGTCAAGATTTGACCCTTTTGTGTCTTTTCGATAGCCGGGCGATGGATGCTAATTCCTGTATTGTGCGAAGGGAGGACGAATCATGAAACTGATCAATGTTTTTTTGCAGATTCTATTGTTATTTCTGTTAATACTAGGGAGTATCGTTGGCTGAGGAAAATCGGTTTGTTTCCTTCGTCGATAACCCGACTTCTGCAACATACGATGCGATCGTTACAAACCTAAAGGCGCGGACAACAGCTCATAAAGAATGGAGTAGCTTCCAGCGCGACTACAAAGCGTTGGCTAAATTTCTCCATCTGGTAGAAACCTCAAACGCCGTCGCGGTTGATTTGGCGATCAAGTTGGCGCCCGATACCGACGGTGGAAACCTCGAAGATCTCTGTCGCGCGGTAGGCAAAAACATACGTCCTCACCCGGAATTGGTTCTGCGGGTATTACGACAAAATCAATTGGGTGAAAATGGCCAAAGGTGCATGCTGGACGTTTTGCCATCGAATACGGTAGACAACATTGATGCTCAAATCGGCGAGCTTGCGGCAAGGGTCGCCGCTATTTCAGTGGTTAATAATCCCGAGCTATCCGAGTATAAAAGAAAGGCGCTGACGATATTGGATGATGATCTGCATTCTCTAAGAAACGTGAAAAGCGAACTCAAAAACAGTCACTGAGAACGTGAGCCGGGAAATATACGAACCTTTAATCACGATGCCGATTTTTCCAGAGGAATCGCGCTGCTTTTATCTTCGGTCAGGTTGATCACGCTCAGGATGCGCTGGATGCGGGTTTCCATCGCCTTTTCCTGTTCGCGGATGCCGTCCTGCACCTGTTTCAGTTCACTAAGCCGTCCTTCCAACGTATCGCTCGCCTGATGAATGCGTTTAATGCTCTCGAGTCTGCGCCGGAGCTGGACTTGATGTTCCCGCACTTGCGATTCCATCGGCGACATGATGGTTTTTAACCAGTTATCCGCGTCGCGATTGGCGGTGGCATAAATCGCCCGGGTTTTGCTGACCGCCGATTCAAAGAATTTTCTGGTTACCGCGGTTTGTTCCGTCATCACCAGCGAGAGCCCGTTGGAGAATTGTTCGTGCTTGGCTTCGAGGCGTTTGATTTCGCGCAAATACTTCATGATGGAAAAGCTGTTCGGTTTGATATTGGACAGGCCATGTTCCTCTTGGAACTTTTTATAGACACCGTCCATCAGTTCTTTAATTTCATTAGTTTGTTTCGTCACTTCCTCCATCGCGGTATGGGCGTAGTTAAAGAAATTCTGCATGCTGGTTTTAAGCCCGGCGGTCGTCAGGCTGATGTCCATGTTTTTCTTGGTTTCAGCCATGACCTTATCCAGATTTTTCAAATTTAAATGGGAATATAGGATATTGGTCTGCTGCGAGAAGATGCTGCGCGTCGCCTGAAAACGTTGCAGGCTTTTTTCAAAATGTTCTTTGTCGATCCTTACCTTTTTCATCATGTGCTCAATGACATCGCTATTTTTTCCACTCAGGCTATTCAGCTCTCCCATGTGTTCATGCACGCCTTTCAGCCTCTGACCGATAAGCGCTCGCACCGCCTTAATAATATTGGTCATTTCATCGCGGATATTGTTGCTGACAATCTCGCGTTTGGCGGGAAGCATGTCCTTGCCAAAGGCATCTTCCAGTGCGGCGATGCGGCTGCGATCGAGAATTTTTTGGTCGCCTTTAATTTTTCCCAGCAGCGCCTTCTGCGCCGAGACCGGGTAGACATTGCGTTCTTCTATTCCCAAATGTTTTGCCGTTTCGCGTATCTGGCGATCGATTTCGCGCTGCACTTCTTCCGAATCGCGCAGTTCGTCCCATAATCCATCGATTTTGTTAAGCACCACCAGGCGGCCTTTATTCAAACCGCCCTTGGTATTGCCGATATGCTCTTGCCAAACTTCGATGTCGGATTTGGTGACGCCGGTATCCGCCGCCAGAATGAACATGATGGCGTGCGCGCTTGGCAGCATATTGAGAGTTAACTCCGGTTCCGCCCCCAGGGCGTTAAGCCCGGGGGTATCCAGAATAACCAGGCCTTGCTCCAGCAGCGGATGCGGGAAATTAATAATGGCGTGACGCCACTTGGGGATTTCTACTTTGCCGTCCTCCGTCATATGCATGCCGGTGTCGGCTTCGTCTTTGGCGATATGCAAGCCCATCGCTTGGGCTAATTCCTTATCAACCGCCTTTATTTCCACTATGTGTTGCAGCGCCTCGGCGACTTTATCGGGCGCTTTCATGTCCAGGGAGATCACCTTCCATTCTTCCGGGAAGTTTTTGTATTCGGTGATGGTCGTACCGCTGCGGCGCGTCTCAATCGGCAATAGGCGCAGGCATGGCGGGTTGCCCGGATCGTACATCAGTTCCGTGGGGCACATGGTAGTACGGCCGGCGCTGGAAGGCAGAACCCGTTGGCCGAAGCCGGCGAAGAAAATCGCGTTGATTAACTCGGATTTCCCGCGGGAAAACTCGGCGACAAACGCAATATAAAGCTTGTCGTCACGCAGGATCGCCAGCACCTGCTCCAGGCGTTGGTCGATATGGGCATCGCTTAATTCCTGCGATTGCAGCCAGGTTTTAAATTCGTTAATCGCTTTAAACAGCCCATTCCGCCATTCGCTGTAGGCGCTGAAATGCCGCTCAAGCCGATTGTTATCCATACTGTTGGTCCTTACCTATAAACAATAAAGAGCGGTTATTGCGCCCGCCTAATAACAAAAGATAGCGAAAATTTGCCGTGAAATCAAAGGCTGGGGCCGTTTAAAGCCGGCGCAGGACGTGCAACGGCGGGGTTTGGAACACGGAGCGCATCCCCAAAATGCCGGCAGCGCCTATGCCCAACGCACCCCCCGCCATTCCGATCAGCCACAACCAGGGATCGAAGTGATAATTGATGTCGAACACCCGGCTTGCCAACAGGTAGCCGGCCCCGCTCGCCGCCGCCGCCGCAAGCCAGCCCGCCAATAAGCCGAGGGTAGTGAATTCAGCCGCTAAACCGAGCCATAGTTGCCGGTGGCTGGCGCCGAGCGTGCGCAGGATCGCACTTTCCATCATGCGCTCGTCATGGGTGGATTGAATGGCGGCATACAGCACCACGAGGCCGCTTAATAATGTAAACAGAAACACATATTCCACCGCCAAGGTGACCCGGTCTATCACCTGACGCACTTTGCTCATAATAGCGTCTACGTCAATGACGGTGATGTTGGGAAATTGTTTGACCAGATCGCTCAGCACGGTTTTATTTTGCACCGGAAGATAAAAGCTGGTGATGTAAGTAGCGGGAAAGTCTTCGAGCAAACCCGGCGGCGTCAGCACAAAAAAGTTCACCTGAAACGAATCCCATTTGAGCGCGCGTAAATTGGTAATGGTGGCGCGGATATCTTCACCGGCGATCCGGTAAGTGAGGACGTCGCCGAGTTTCAAGCCCAGGGTCTCAGCGAGACCTTGTTCTACCGATAACAGGCCGTTGTTACCATCCTTCTCGCTTGGTGGATTTACTCCTGTTTGTGGCGTCCACCATTGTCCCGCGACGATACGGTTGCCGGTCGGCGGTTGCTTCGTCCAGGACAGATTAAATTCACGTTCCACCAGACGCCGTGCGCGCTCGTTGCTGAAATCAGCAGGCGTAATTTCGCGGCCGTTGATGGCGATAAGCCGCGCGCGCACCATGGGATGCCACTGCGGCGCGCTTAGCCGATGCTGATTAAAAAACCGCTGCAGGGACGATAATTGCGCTTTTTGAATGTTGATCAAGAAATAGTTAGGCGCATCCGGCGGCAAGCTGTGCTTCCAGTCGGCGAGTAAATCGGCGCGCACCAACGATAATAGCAGGATCACCATAATACCGAGGCCGAAAGCCAATATTTGTACGATACTGCCGTGCGCGCGGCGGGAGATATTCGCCAGGCCGAAGCGCCAGGCCACCCCTACACGAAGCCTGCGCGGATGCAAAATCCTGATCAGCAGATAAGCCGCGGAGGCCTGCACCAGCAAGGTCACGACCGTAGCGCCCAATACGTAACCGGTCAGCTTGAGGTCGTGGATATGCCATAACATTAAGGCGGCCATGGCGGCCGAGGCGGCGCCGTATACCATCATCGCGTGCGGCGGCAGGGTGCCGATGTCGCGCCGCAACACCCGCAGCGGCGAAACATCCTTCAGGCGCAGCAGCGGCGGCAGGGCAAACCCTGCCAAGGTTACCAGCCCGGTAACAATGCCGAGCGCGAACGGGAGCAGGGAGGGTGCCGGCAGACTCGCTGTGATCAGCCCGGCCAGCAAGTAAGCAAGGCCGAATTGCGCCATATACCCGAGTAAGCCGCCGAGCAGGCTGGCGGTTAAACCCAATAGCAATATTTGCCGCAGGTACAGGCGTGTGATGAACGTTTGGGTGGCGCCGAGGCAACGCATGATGGCGCTGTTATTGAGATGACGGCTGGCGTAGCGCCGCGCCGACGTCGCCACCGCGACGCCGGCAAGCATCACGCTGACGAGCGACGCCAGCCCTAAGAATTGCTCGGCCCGTTCCAGCGCCGCGCGCATTTCCGGGCGCGCTTCGCGCACGTCTTGCACCTGGGTGCCCTCGACGAGGTCAGGCGTCATCCATGACCGGAACGCGGCGATATTCTGCTGGTCGCCGGCCAATAGCAATCGGTAGCGCACCCGGCTTCCCGGTTGCAGCAACCGGGTGGCGGGTACGTCGGCCAGGTTCATCAGCAGGCGCGGCGCGATCGAGAACAGGTTGCCGCCGCGGTCCGGTTCATAAGTCAGCACGCGCGCGACGGTAAATCGGCCGGCGCCGAGATTGATGGTATCGCCGACCGAGACGGCAAGCAGATCCATGAGATATGGATCGAGCCAGACGTGGCCTCGCTGAGGGATCGTGTCGGTGGCCGCGTCGGCGGCAAACGGACGCAGCGCGATCCGCAAACGCCCGCGCAGGGGATAACCGGAGCTGACCGCCTTGATTTCCACCAGTTGGGTTTGTCGATGCGCCAGCACCACGCTGACAAACGAAAGGGTCTGGACCTGGGCTAGATGCAGCCGCTGCGCTTGCCCGATCCAGGCTTCATCCGGCTTGGTTGCCGAGACCACGACCAGATCCGCAGCCAATAATTCGCTCGCCTGCTGTTGCATCGCCTGCCGGGTACGGTCGGTGAAAAACCCCACGGCGGTGACGCTGGCCACGGCTATCACTAACGCCACGGCGAGTATCCGCAGTTCACCCGCGCGCCAATCGCGGCGTAAGGCGCGCCAAGCAAAGGCAAGGGTACTCATGCGCGCGGCTGTAGCCGCCCGGCTTCCAGCTCCAAATGCCGGTCGCAGCGTTTCGCGAGAGCGGCGTCATGAGTGACCAGGGCGAGTGTAGTAGCCTGTTCCCGATTCAGGGCGAACAACAGATCAATTATGCGCTCGCCGGTTTTCTGATCAAGGTTACCCGTGGGTTCGTCGGCGAATAGAATTTTCGGGCGCGTTGCAAACGCGCGGGCGATCGCCACGCGCTGTTGCTCGCCGCCCGATAATTGGCTGGGGTAATGATGCAGGCGCTCGCTTAAGCCCACGCGGCGCAATACTTCGCGCGCGTGGTCTTCCGGGGCCTCCCTATCGGCCAGCTCCAGCGGTAACATCACATTCTCGAGCGCGGTAAGGCTGGGTAATAAATGAAAGGATTGGAATACGAAGCCGACGCGGGCGGCGCGCAATTGCGCGCGGCCGTCTTCGTCCAAACGGCTGAGGTCGGCTCCATCCAGTACTACGCGCCCCCCGCTTGGGGTATCGAGACCGGCCAGCAGACCGAGCAGGGTGGACTTGCCGGAACCGGAAACGCCGAGTATCGCCACCGCCTCTCCTGGTATAATGCTAAGATTGATATTGTCGAGCAAGACTAAATTCCCTTCCGGACTCATGACTTGTTTGGTTAAATTCTCTGCTTTTACGATGGGTAAAGAAAAATCTAATACCATGATTAAACGACTCCTTATTGCCGTTATTACTTTTGTTTTGCTGTGGGCGGCACTGTTGCATGCGCAATTGCCGGTGATCCTGGTGTTAGGCGACAGCCTGAGCGCCGGTTTTGGTATCGATGTCCAGCAGGGCTGGGTAAATCTATTACAAAAGCGGCTGCAGCGTGAAGGCTATCGCTACAGCATCATGAATGCCAGCATCAGTGGTGACACCACCGCCGGCGGGTTGGCGCGGTTGCCGCGTCTTATGGAAATGCATCAGCCGGCCATTGTCATCGTAGAGCTCGGCGGCAATGATGGATTGCGTGGCCTGGCATTAACCGAAGTTGAGAAAAACCTTGCCGCGATAATAGAAATCGCACAAAAACACGACGCCCGGGTACTGCTGCTGGGTATGCAATTGCCGCCTAATTATGGTCCTGACTATACCGGCAGGTTTTATACTCTCTATGGGGAACTTGCCCAGCACTATGAGGTGGCGCGCGTGCCGTTTTTGTTGCAAGACGTAGCAGATGGCGAGTTCATGCAAGCTGACGGCATTCATCCGCGCGTTGAGGCACAAATGCATATATTAAATAATGTCTGGCTTTACCTGAAGCCGCTGCTCAGGCAGGGTTGACTATCATTCAGCGTGAGTGACTATACTCATTACTTCCTCGAGTGTGGTTAAGCCGGCATAAACTTTTTGCGCCGCCGCTATACGCAACGGTCGCATGCCTTCTTTTAACGCTTGCTCGCGCAGCATCGCCATGTCGGTATCGGGGCGGATGATTTTACGCAAACCGGCGGACATGGTGAGAATTTCGTAAATGCCGATGCGTCCCCGGTAACCGGTATTGCGGCACTCCAGGCAGCCTGTCGGGGCAGACACGGCGGCGGGCCTCGCGATTTTCCAGGGGCTGATCAACGATTTCCAGAGTTCTTCATCCAGCGCGCCGGGCCCTTTGCAATGCGGGCATAGGCTGCGCATTAAGCGTTGCGCGACAACGCCGAGCAAGGTGGCGTTGATTAAATACGAAGGTATGCCGATTTCCAACAAGCGGGTGATGGCGGAGGCGGCATCATTAGTGTGTAACGTGGAAAGCACCAAGTGGCCGGTGAGCGCGGCTTGCACCGCCATTTCCGCCGTTTCCAAATCGCGGATTTCACCGACCATAATAATATCAGGATCCTGTCGCAGCAACGAGCGCACGCCGCTAGCGAAATCCAACCCGATATTCTGCTGCACCTGCATTTGATTAAATCTCGGCTCCACCATTTCTACCGGGTCTTCGATGGTGCAGACATTTATTTCCGGCTTGGCCAGTTGTTTTAGTGTGGAATACAGGGTAGTGGTTTTGCCGGAACCGGTAGGGCCGGTGACCAGGATAATGCCGTGCGGGCGGCTGACCATCCCTTCCCAGCGCCTGATGTCATCCTCGCTCAAGCCGAGTTCGTGAAAGGTTTTCGACAGTATCTCCGGATCGAAGATGCGCATCACCAGCTTCTCGCCGAACGCGGTCGGCATGGTCGACAGGCGCAGTTCCACTTCTTTGCCTTCCGGGGTCTTGGTTTTAAGGCGGCCATCCAACGGGCGGCGTTTCTCCGCCAAGTCCATGCGTCCGAGAATCTTGATGCGGCTGATCACTGCCGCCATCACCGGCGTCGGCATTTGATAGACCAAGTGCAACAAACCATCGATACGGAAGCGGATGTTGCTCTGCTCCCGTCGCGGCTCCAGGTGAATATCGCTGGCCCGCTGATCGAACGCATATTGCAACAACCAGTCGACGATGTTCACGATATGCTGGTCATTCGCGTCCAGTTTTCCGGAACGGCCCAGTTCAACCAGTTGTTCAAGGTTGGCGATTTCACTGATCTGGGAGTTGTTGGTCAGACCGACCGCATGCTTAACAGAACGTGACAGGCTGTAGAATTCGACCAGATAACGGTTGATGTCGACCGGGTTAGCGACGACGCGATGGATCTTTTGCCGCAAGAGAGGGGTTAACTCTTTCTCCCATTCGCTGACATGAGGTTCCGCGGTGGCGATAGTGACGCCGTCTGAGGTCACAGCAACCGGCAGGATTTTGTTGCGTGCGGCGTAGGCATAGGACATTACCCCGGTTACCGCCGCCACATCGATTTTTAACGGATCGATATAGTAGTAACTAAGGTTGGTTTTTTTCGCCAACCACATGGTCAGCGTTTCCAACGACAATGGTTTGTGCGGCGGTTTGGCATTGAGCAGATTTTTTTCAGCAATAATGACCAGCGGATGAAGCTCGCTACGCATCTTGGCAGGCCTGTGGGCACGCAGTGGATCGGCATCCTGCGGTGAAATCACACCGTCGGATACCAGATCAGTGAGAATTTCGCCAAGTTCCAATTTGTGGTCGGATTTTTTGCTTATCGGTTGCTTTAGTTCGCGCACAGCTAAACTCCCTTTTTCGGCACTGGCTGAACAGCAGTTTACTGTTGGACACCAAAAAATGGTAGAAAACCGGTGCAAGATGAAGGCGAGACGCCGACCGGCGGCATTTCGCCCCTTGTTGCTCTCATCGCGGCCCTGCTAGCGCCATAGCCCGTTCAATACCTCCTTGGCATATATATTGCTCTTGTTAGCTTAAACAAGATTAAGGCTTGTCGTGCCGCCGGTTTTCCGGGGTTTAAAGGCGGATCGGGGTTACCAAGGGACCCACGATCAAGGTCATATTCAATTAACTGAGGCTGGTATATGGGTCCTGTTCAGATCAGGCGGCGCAATAATCGCGTACGCCTCGTATTAAGCGAGAATCTTACCATTTCGCAAGCCGCGCTTTTGCATAAGAAATTAAGCAAAGGGTTGGCGGCGAAACTCCCATTGATATTGAACGGCGAACAGGTGCGGCAGGTAGATACGGCCGCGCTGCAAGTGCTGGTTGCATTTTGCCAGGCCGCACAGGAACAAGGACTTCCCCTGCACTACCAAACGCCGGACGATTATCTGCATTTATCCGTTCGCCTGTTGGGCCTTACGGCCGCCTTGGAACCTAATCAGGAAATGGCCGCATGAGTACTCTCGCGGCTAAACGGCGGATAGGGAGGATTTCTTTACCGGGATGGTGGTATGCCACCTTAGGCGGCATCCTCGGTTCTTGGGTTTGGACCGTGGCCTTTGTCCCCGCGTGGGTGGCCGTGGCGAGCGCCCTGAGCGCCATGATCAGCATCGCGATCGTGACCCATTATGCCGCCAGTCAAGCCGATTCCAAGGATGATGAGATTCTATACGCGGAAAAAGATCCGGTCCCGCCGGTGAATGAGTTGATCGACGCGCTTTTGCCTAAAGTGGCGTTTGAAGATCAAGCCCCACAAGTCGACGACTTACTGCGCTCGATTGCGAGCGAGAATCAAGGGCGCCGCTTGAAGGATTTGTTACAGCGTTGGGCAAGTATGTCCCAGGAATACAGCCACGCGGCGTTGACGCTGCGCAAACAAGTTCATTCCGTAATTGAACAAACCGAACAGGCGACCAATATCATCGGCAGCAGCTTTCAAGCGATTATCCATAAGGCCGCAGTACAGGCGAATCACGCCATGGAGTTGTTACAGGGCACGCAAGGCGCAACCAACGATAGCACCCCGCATTCACTGCAAGATTTTATTCGTACTTCGGACGAGATGCTCAATAAGATGGCGGATGAAGTGGTGCGGGTAGCGGAATTATCCGTGCGCATGGTAGGAGACTTGGATGACGTCCAAGTCCGCACCCAGGCGATCGACGGCTTTCTGCTGGATGTGGAGCGCCTCGCCGACCAGACCAGTTTGTTGGCGCTCAATGCCGATATTGAGGCGGCACGCGCCGGCGACAATGGTCGCGGATTTTCCATCGTGGCGCAAGAAATTCGCAAGCTCAGTCAACGTTCGCATGAATTCAGCAATCGCATCCGCGAACACATGAAAGCGGTGAAAACAGGCATAAGCAGCACCCACGGCAATATGCGCATTCTTTCCGCCGCTGACATGAACCATGCGTTAAAGATCAAACAGGAGGTCAGCAAACTGACGGCGGCATTGGTAGAAAAGAACCGCGAGGTGGCGGAAACCGGCGGACGCATCAGCGCGATCAGCAAGGAACTCGCTCGCGATGTGCAGAACGTTATTATTTCGCTTCAGTTCCACGATATTACCAGCCAAAAACTTAACCAAATGTTTGATCCGATGGATAAGTTGCGCCAGACGATTTACCAATTGATGGAAGATACGCACAAATTAGGCAACAACCTTTTTTACAACCCCTTATCCGATGATCAGCATTGGCTTGAGCGTGCCGGCGAAGAGCATTCCGCTTCTGCCGAGCATTCGCCATTAAATGGCGCCTCACGCGAGGGGCAAAAGACAACTATGCTGACTGATACCGGCCCGACCGTGGAATTATTTTAAAGGAGAACGACGATGGCAACAATTATGGCGGTTGATGATTCCGCTTCCATGCGCCAAATGGTTAGTTTCACGCTGCAAAGTGTGGGATATGAAGTGCTGGAAGCGGCTAATGGTGAAGAGGCTTTGAAACTAGCTAAGAGCAAGAAATTTAATCTAGTGATCGCGGATTTAAATATGCCGAATATGGACGGTGTTTCTCTTATTAAATCCTTGCGCGGTCTTAAGGATTATAAATTTACCCCAATACTGGTTCTAACTACGGAGTCGCAAGACGCAAAACGGCAGGAAGGCAAAGCCGCCGGCGCTACCGGCTGGATAGTTAAGCCTTTTAATCCGGAGCAACTCTTAAGCGTGGTGAAAAAAGTATTGGCATGAACCAGGCGATGAACGGCTGACGCCCATGCTGATGGCCGGAACGGAACTTGCAAGACTTCGCGTCAATAATGAAGTTACTTAAGCGGTTAATAAAAGAAACTGACTTATCCAGGTGTGCTGAATGATTAAAACGATAATTACCGCGATAAATCGCCATCCTAAGATTTTGATAGTGGCGGGAACCTTATTGCCCTGGGCTTGGGTTAGCGTGTTTTTACCCCTATGGGCGAGTCTAGTGAGCTTAGCCACAGCCATTCTTTCAACAGCCGTTCTCGGGTTGCTATTAAACCGCAATTATGCTGGTTTTGCCGGCAGTCAACAGATTGTGCAAGCCGGTGTTGGCGATGATCTTAGCGCGCTGCTTCCGCGTTGGTCGGGCATGGCGCACAAAACACATGATGAATTACACGATGTACGAAGCCGGATTCACGGCGTAATGCAGCAAACGGAACAAGCGGTGCTTAATATCAGCGGCTGTTTTCGCAATATCACCGATAAAACAAATACCCAGATGAAATATGCCACAAGTCTTTTGCAAAGTACTCATGGTTTAGATCCACAGAAGGACAGCGTTCTTCCCTACTATATCCATGCGAGTGACACCACACTTAATGCAGTAGCCGATGAAATTGTTCGTTTCGCCGGATCATCGCTAAATATCGCTGCTGATCAAGAAAGTATTAGAGCGGTGACAGACATCGCCGGTGATTTGCTGTTCCGGATGGATGCGGTTATTGGAAAGATAATGGCTCTGGCTATTTCGGAGAAACGCCTAACCCCTGCTGCTATATCGGAAAGAATGGGTACGCTAAGCGGTGATGCAAATGAAATCAATCAATTGAATATACGTATGCGCGAGCATTTGCAAATCATTCAGCAGAGTTTAAGCCGCGCTTATGAAGACATTCATAATCTAGCCAACAAGGCGATGACGGCCGCCACCACAATAAAACACAACGTCACGCAGTTGACTGAAAGCGCGGTTAAAAAGAATCAGGAAGTGGTTAGCATGATCGAGCACATCAATGCTCTTGGAGAGGAGGTGCGCCAGGATATTTATAAGATTATTGTTGATCTCCAATTCCAGGATATAACTCATCAGAAATTAGAACATGTAAAAACCCCGTTATTGAATGAATTAAGCCAGGGTCTTCGTGCCATCGCTGAAGAGACGCATATTTTTTACGAGAAACTGCGGCGCCGCTTTGTCGGGGAAGCGGGATGGTCAAAAAACAAAGGAACGAGTGGGTTAAGAGATGCGCGCCAAGACCAGGCTGCGGCAAATGCAACTTACGCCCAGTCGACATCTTTTTCTCAATCAAAGGTAAATAACAAGATCGAATTATTTTAAGCGGAGCTTCTTATGGCAAACATTCTTGTAGTTGATGATTCCACTACCATGCGGCAAATGGTGAATTTTACGCTCACCGGGGCGGGGCATAACGTTGTTGAAGCCGCAGATGGTGAGGACGCACTTAAAACCGCGGGAGGGAACCGGTTTGATCTCGTTATCACTGATATCAACATGCCGAAAATGGACGGCATTTCACTGATTAAGGCATTGCGGGCTATGCCGAGTTTTAAATTCATACCGATTCTGACTCTTACTACTGAGTCACAGAGCGAGAAGAAACAAGAAGGCAAGGCCGCCGGCGCCACGGGTTGGATTGTAAAGCCGTTTAATCCCGATTCCCTCTTATCCGTATTAGGCAAGGTTCTCGTGTAATGCCGGCGATAGACTTAAAACAATTTCACCCGACCTTCTTTGCCGAGAGCTTGAGCGGACTCGATTTGATGGAGTCCGACTTATTGCATTTGGAAAAGAATACCGGCGATAGCGAAAAGATGCACGCCATCTTTCGCGCGATTCATTCGGTAAAGGGCGCAAGCAGCACTTTCGGATTTAATGAAATCTCGCAATTTTCCCATGTGATGGAGACATTGCTTGATGAAATGCGCCACGGCAAATTGCGCCTGACGGCCGAGATAATCGATGTAATCTTGCAATCAGTGGATTGTTTGCGCGCAATGATCGCGGCGGAGCAGGCCGGGATTCCGGCATTAAACCCGGTTAATTATCGAAACTTGCAGCAGAAGTTAGCAGCACTGCAAGGCAACGCGGTGCTTGTTTCAGAAACGGATGAAAATGATCCCCCGGGGCTTGCGCCACTCACCTCTCAAGAGCTGTGTCACTTTCATATCACGTTCCGGCCGCATCCGCATTTTTTAAAGACCGGGAATGACCCGCTTCGTCTCTTCCGGCTTTTGGAAAAGATGGGTGATTTGAAAGTTGAAACCAAGGTTTGTTCTTTGCCTGCGTTTGAAGATCTGGATCCGGAAATCAGTTATTTAGCCTGGGAACTCGACCTGGTTACCAAAGAACCGCGCAGCAATATTACCGAAGTGTTTGATTGGGTGATGGATGATTGTGATTTGGAAATTACAGAACTTGAGCCCATCGCTGATGCGCAGGTGAAAATGGCGGTAAAAAGCGGCGAAAAGTCCCCCGCCATCAACAACGCCGGTGATGCTAATTCGCGATCGAAACATGATAAGCACGCCTCAGCCGAATATAAAACCGGGGAATCCTCAGCCAACGGCTCCATCCAGGTCAACACTAAAAAATTAGATGATTTGGTGAATATCGTCGGCGAGCTGGTCGTGACCCAAACCATGCTTAAGCAGGTGGGAGATAACTCCGAAACCGGCGGATCGGCCGAACTTCAAGCGGTGCTATTGCAACTGGAAGGCAATATACGCGGGCTGCAGCAAAGCGTTATGGCGATACGCATGTTGCCGGTAAGTTTTGCCTTCAACCGTTTTGCCCGTATGGTCCGGGACTTGGGACAGCAGTTAGGTAAGAAAGTCGAATTGCAGATATCCGGCGAGCAGAGCGAGCTGGATAAAACCATGATCGAAAAGCTGATCGATCCTTTGACGCATCTGGTGCGCAATAGCCTGGGTCATGGGATTGAGGCGCCGGAAGTGCGCCATGCTTTAGGTAAACCCGAAGTCGCGAGCCTGTGGCTGCATGCGGAACATAAGGGCGGGAATATTGTCATCCAGGTCAAAGACGACGGCCAGGGGTTAAACCGCGAGAAAATCCGCGCCAAGGCGATCGAGCAGGGGCTGCTCGATGCCGATAAGCCACTCAGCCCTGAACAGATCGATCAATTGATTTGTTTGCCCGGTTTTTCCACCGTTGATGTGGTCAGCAATATTTCCGGGCGCGGCGTCGGCATGGACGTGGTGCGGCGCAATATACTAAGTCTCGGCGGCAGCCTGGATATCGCTTCTGACGACGGAAAAGGCGTTACGTTCACGATTCGTTTGCCGTTAACGCTCGCGATTTTAGACGGCATGTCCATCACCGCGGGGCAGGAAATCTTTATTCTGCCGTTGGGTTTTATCGTCGAAGCCATTCATCCGCGGACCGACGCAATCAAGACGATCGCCGGTCAAGGGCGCGTCGTCGATGTCCGCGGCGAATACCTGCCTTTGCTTACCTTGCATGAAATTCTCTCGATTACATCCCCCGCTTCCCTGCAGGAAGGCATCCTGGTGTTGCTCGAGGCGGAAGGAAAGAAGATCGCCTTATTTGTCGATGCCATTTTGGGCCAGAACCAGGTGCTGATTAAGAGCCTGGAATTAAATTACCGTAAGATTAAACACATTTCCGGCGCGACCATTATGGGCAATGGCCGGGTCGCTTTGATACTCGATGTCAATTCGTTGGTACGAATAGTGCAAGGGTAAATCACAACCGATACGTCGTTCCAGCGACAGGGTTACTGAAGAATCTGAGGAAAAATCATTATGAGTAAGCAAAACATATCCGGCGCTCCCGTGACGGTTAACAACAATAATGAGTTCCTGACGTTTATGTTGGCTAATGAGGAGTACGGCATAGATATTATTAAAGTACAGGAGATCCGGGGCTATGGCGCCGTTACCGCCATCGCCAATGCGCCTGGTTTTATCAAAGGCGTGGTCAATTTACGCGGCAATATCGTTCCTATCGTCGATCTGCGCATTAAGTTTAATTTGAGCAATATTAAATATGACGAATTTACCGTCGTCATCATTTTGAATATCGCCGAGCGTGTCATCGGCATTGTCGTTGATGGTGTATCGGATGTCGTTACCCTGATGCCGGAGCAGATCAAGCCTGTGCCTGAATTTGGTTCCACGTTTGATACCCAGTATCTCATTGGTTTGGCCGCCATGGATCAGCGCATGCTGATTCTGGTCGACATCGAACGGTTGATGACCAGCCGTGAAATGGAACTGATCAGCGAGGCGGCGGTGTAATGCAAGCCATATTCTCCGAAAATTTACAAATCGGCACGCGCCTAACGGTGTGTTTTGTATTGATGTCGACTCTGGCGATTGGATTAGTCGGTGTCAGTAGCTATCTGGCGGCGATCAATAATGACGTTAATACCATTCTTAAAAACGACCATGCCAAAGTTGAATTTGCCGAGAAAATGCGGTTGGCGATGGTTTCCCAAGCGATCGCTGTGCGCAATGTTATTTTATTGAGCGACACCTCTGCCATACAGCAAGAGGTGGACAACATTGGCGAACAAGGGGATCAGTACGAAAAAGCGGAAAAAGATTTAACTAAGTTGACTGATAGTGAAACAGAACAAAAGCTGGTTTCCGCTATTCAATCGCATAAGAGTGCCGCCGCGTCCCTCGTTAGAAGTGTGGTTAATACCGGTTCCGCGTTAAGCAACAAGCAGGCTAACGAGCTGCTGATGAACGAGGTGCGCCCCATGCAGCAAAAGTGGCTGGCCGCGTTGGATGCTCTAATCGCTCATGAAAAGGCTGTTATTGAGAAACGCGCAGAAACTATAAACGGGTCATATAAACATACCCGTGCGCTCCTGTTTGTTATAGGGGGCACGGTATTAGCCCTCGGCGCGTTTGTTACTTTCTTAATCATCCGCAGCAATGTTATGCGCAAGCGCCGGGTCAAAGCCGTTAAGATCGCGGAATTAATTGCCGCAGGCGATCTCACGACGAGTATTGAAGTCGCGGGGGAAGATGATAGTAGCATCGTGCGCGCTATTAAAACCATGAATGACAAGCTTTTACGTCTGGTGAGAGAAGTCCGCGCGAGCTCCAACACCATCACCGTCGCCGTCAAAGAAATCGCGGTCGGCAACAGCGATCTCTCCCAGCGCACCGAGGAGCAGGCCTCGAGCCTGGAAGAAACCGCCTCCAGCATGGAAGAGCTGATCTCGAC
>DATGVQ010000245.1:0-2158 GCA_035300145.1 Acidiferrobacterales bacterium
CCCAGTATCACATCGGTATAATCCTTTTGCCGCGAGAGAAACGATTGACCGGCGCCAAGGCTGACTTTTATGCCGCTGCCGATATCGTAGTTCAACGCGCCCTGCAGGTAGGTGTTATTGTTATCCGGATCATGAAACACCTTGCCACTAATGTGCCCCAGGCTTACCCCGGCAAAAACCTCCCAAAATTTACGGTGGGTGTCGCGCACAAAGGAATAAGCGATTAATCCGGCATCGAAGCCCAACCCTGAGCTCAGCTTCATTTTATAGCCGCCATACAAATCCAGCCGGGCTTTCGCATCGGAGCCGGGAATATCGACGTTCGTCGCCCACGCCCCGGCATAAAGCCCGCGTTGGTGGTTGTAATCCACGCCGCCTTGAACCGCCGGGTTGTTATCGGTCTGCGACACGCCGCGAAACACATAATCGCTCACAATACCTACATTGGCCTTGATTTCGTCCGCGGCCATTACCGCCAGGGGGGAGGCCAGGCCACAGGTAATAAGCGCGGTCATTATTCTTTTCATCAAATTCTCCTGCTGATTCAAACGAGCTCATAAATTACCATCCTTATCGCTTTAAAACATCCGCCCCTTTTAATTACCGGATAATGGCGCCGGCGATCAAGAGTTTGTTACAATTTCGGCGTGATCAATTCGAATATCCTTGAACAAATCACCGCCGCGGTACGGGCGGTGTTCCCTCCCGGCATCGGCAAGGAAACCGAGAACAACCTGCGCGCGGCGTTAGAAGCGGTGCTGGCGCGCCTCGATCTGGTTACGCGCGAGGAATTCGAGGTGCAGCAAGCGGTGTTGGCGCGCACGCGCGCCTTATTAGAAAAACTGGAAAAACAAGTCGCCGAGTTGGAAGCAAGGCTGGAAAAAAAATAACATCTTCACTTACTTTTAAAGGAAGGGAACCCGATATGTCGCTTGCCGTCGTCTATAGCCGCGCCCAGGTGGGAATAGACGCGCCGCTTGTCACCGTCGAAGTCCATCTCGCCAATGGTCTGCCCAGTTTATCGATTGTCGGCTTGCCGGAAACCGAAGTTAAAGAAAGCAAGGACCGCGTCCGCGGCGCGTTGTTAAACTCGCGCTTCGAGTTTCCCACGCGCCGCATCACCATTAACCTGGCGCCGGCCGATCTGCCTAAAGAGGGCGGCCGTTTCGATTTGCCGATCGCGATCGGCATCCTCGCCGCCTCCGGCCAGATCGCCGCCCAACATCTGGAACAATATGAATTCGTCGGTGAGCTGGCGCTTACCGGCAAGCTAAGGGCGATACGCGGCGCGCTGACCGTTGCCTTGGAGACGCGTAGTCAGGGACGCATTTTGATTTTGCCGACCAGGAATGCGCCGGAAGCGGCCCTGGCGCCCAACGCGGACGTACGCGGCGCCGCCCACTTGCTTGAGGTCACTGCGCATCTAAACGGCTTGCAGCCGTTGCCGCCGCATACCGCGACGCCGATACCGACCGCGCCCGATATACCGGACTTAAGCGACGTCCGCGGCCAACAACATGCGAAGCGCGCGCTCGAAGTTGCCGCCGCCGGCGGACACAGTTTATTGCTGATCGGTCCTCCGGGCGCCGGCAAAACCATGCTGGCGAGCCGGTTGCCCGGCATTCTGCCGAGCATGCAAGACGATGAGGCGCTGGAAGCGGCGGCGGTGCAATCGATCAACGGCAAGGGCTTTTCCTTAAAAATGTGGAAGCAGCGCCCGTTTCGCGCGCCGCACCATACCGCCTCCGGCGTCGCCCTGGTGGGCGGCGGCGGACACCCGCGCCCCGGCGAAATCTCACTGGCGCATCACGGGGTCTTGTTTCTCGATGAGCTGCCGGAGTTCGACCGGCGCGTATTGGAGGTGCTGCGCGAACCGCTGGAATCCGGCTGCATCACCATCTCGCGCGCCGCGCGCCAGGCGGAATTTCCCGCGCGCTTCCAACTCATCGCCGCCATGAACCCGTGCCCCTGCGGCTATCTCGGCGAAGCCTCGGGGCGCTGCCGCTGCACCTTCGATCAAGTGCGCGCCTATCGTGCGCGCGTCTCCGGGCCTTTGCTCGACCGAATCGAGATGCACGTGGAAGTGCCGCCGGTGCCGCGTACGCTGTTAATGAAACAAGACCGGCAGGCCGCGGAAACATCGGCGCAAGTGCGGCAA
>DATGVQ010000246.1:0-18397 GCA_035300145.1 Acidiferrobacterales bacterium
CGGCAACCGTGGGACGACGCCACGCTCGGCCTGCAGCTCTACGGCGAATGGATGCGCAACTACAGCGCTTACCAAGAGACCCTACCCGCCGGCTTTCCCGCCAAGGACTACCTGCGCCGGGTAGCCACGTTCCGTTTCACCCAGCTCTTCGCTCATCAAACGGTCACCTTCAACGTCTTCACTTTCGTCGGCCTGAGCGAAAGGGATCATTACGTCATTCCGTCGCTGCGCTACGCCTTCAGCGATGATCTGTGGGCCGAAATCGGGGCCAATGTCTTCGGGGGCAACCGTAACGGAACGTTCGGATCGCTGCAGGATAACCGCAACGTTTATCTCACCGTTCGATTTGCGTTCTAGGAGTATATTTCGTCCTAGCTTTATCGGGAAAATAATTAATTACGACATCAGCGCCTTCCTTGGCGAATTCAATTGCAATACTTCGTCCGATGCCGGAATCCGAACGTGTAACGACAGCGACTTTATGACGTAAACGCTGAGCCATATATATTCATTTTTCTTTCTTTTGTTTTTCCCCGCTACTGTCTAATGTCGGATTGGGGACAGCGGTTTAGAACGAATAGCAGAGGCTACTTAGATTGGGCTGCGACCGGGCGCGAGTAAGCCAACTTAATTTTCTTTAGCAGCAAGGTAATAAGCGGCCAAAACAGCATGACGAGGGCTAAGGTAGTAATGCTCCCGACCAAGCCATTCGACCAGAAAATAGTCAGACTTCCCCTCGAGGCCAGCATCGTCTGGCGGAATGCATCTTCCAACTTATCTCCCAATACCAATGCCAATACCATGGGCGCAAGCGGGTAACCAAGCTTCTTGAAGAAGTAGCCGACTACGCCAAACAGCACCATAAACCAGATATCGAGCATGGCGCTATGGACGCTAAAAGCGCCGATGGCGCAAATCACAATAATGATGGGTGCGATAATGCTAAATGAAATGCGCAGAATCGCGGCAAACAGCGGCACGGTGGTCAGCACGACCATCAGACCGGCGATGTTGCCGAGGTACATGCTGGCGATCAAACCCCAGACAAAATCTTTCTGCTCGATAAACAGCATGGGGCCGGGTTGTAAGCCCCAAATCATCAATCCGCTGAGAAGAACGGCGGCGGTCGCCGAGCCCGGTATACCTAACGCCAGCATCGGCAGCAGCGCGCTCGTGCCGGATGCGTGCGCGGCGGTTTCCGGCGCGATCACGCCTTCGAGTAGGCCTGTACCAAACTTATCGGGCTCTTTAGAAAACCGCTTGGCCATGCCGTAACCCATAAAGGAAGCAGCGGTTGCGCCGCCCGGGGTGACGCCCATCCAGCACCCAATAATCGCGCTACGGACTAACGTCAGCCAATACCGGGGTAATTTCGCCCACGTCTCAAAAACGACCTTGGCGTTGATCTTGGCGATTTTGCCCTTGAATGCCAGTCCTTCTTCCATGGTCAGCAGAATTTCGCCGATACCAAAAAGTCCGATGACCACCACCAGGAAATCAAAACCCCGCAGCAATTCCGACCAGCCGAAAGTCATGCGCAGTTGGCCGGTCATGGTGTCCATGCCGACGGCAGCGAGACCAAAACCGAGCATCATGGAAATCACAATTTTAAAAGGATTTTCCTTGCCCATGCCGATGAAACTACAGAAAGTCAATAAATACACGGCGAAAAATTCCGGCGGGCCGAATTTGAGGGCAAACTTTGCCACTAAAGGCGCGAGGAAGGTGATTAATAACACGCCGGCAAAAGCACCGACGAACGATCCGGTAAACGCACTGGTCAGCGCTTCGGCCGCGCGCCCTTGCTGCGCCAAAGGATAACCATCAAAGGTGGTAGCGACTGAATGTGATTCTCCCGGTATGTTAAAAAGAATTGATGTGATCGCGCCGCCAAATAACGCCCCCCAGTAAATACAGGAAAGCATGATAATCGCCGAGGTAGGCGGCATAGTAAAAGTTAATGGCAGCAGTATCGCTACGCCGTTGGGGCCGCCTAATCCCGGAAGAACGCCGATAATGACGCCAAGGAGAATACCGACCAGCATCAATCCGATGTTGTACCACGTCAAAACCACCGAAAACCCGTGCAGCAGGGAATTTAGATCTTCCACGCTTTCGCTCTCTTTCTAAACTTCTAAGACTTAGTAGCCAAACCAGGTTTCCAGCGGCCCCTTGGGCAACGGCACCAAGAACAGGACCTCAAACAGCCAGAAGAATATTGCGCTTACGCCGACACTCACCAATGCGATTTTCAGCCAGCCATACTTACCCATTATTCGCATAAAACTAGCAATAAAAACCGCCGAGGCAATGTAGATTCCGATTAGCTGAATCGCCAAAACATAGACTCCTGTAGGAACCAGGACCATAAGCACCGGCTTTAGCTGTTCTTTCCGGACAAAGATTGCAGCGTTGCGTTCCTTTCCAAACAAGGATTGGATAAAAATGACGGCGGCGCTGATGCTGATGATCAGCCCGACCCGGAAGGGGAAATAGCCGGCACCGGGGCCGTCTATGGCCCAGCCTGCGCCGCGCTGATAGTTGTCAACCATCATTACCGCACCGACGATAAATAAGACGGCGGCGGCAATTGCATCCACCATACCGATGGATAAACCCTTTGTAGGAGTGTTATCCGGGCTTTTGTCTTGTTCCATTAGCAACTCCGCGTGGATTAAGTCAATAAAAACTTATTTCTTGAACATGAAGCCGGCTGCTTGCATCAAGTTCTTATGCTTCTGCTCATCCTTTTGCAGAAAGTTTTCCAATTCCCGGCCGGTGAGGAAGACTTCTTTCAGCGCATTTTTCTCCATATATTCCTTCCATTCCGGAGTTGCGGTGACTTTCTTAAACAGGTTCTCGTAAAAGCTCACTTGATCTTTGGAAACACCGGACGGCAAAAAGAACGCGCGCAACATCAGGTATTCCACATTCACTCCCGCCTCTTTGCAGGTAGGAATATCGGCCCAAGACATATTTCCCGCAACTTTATTTTTGAAAGGTATGCGCTGCGCGTCGAATACACAAAGCGGGCGCACTTGACCCGCGCGCCATTGCGCCACATTTTCTGAGGGATTATTAACGTTGGAGTCAGTGTGTTTGCCGACCAATTGCGTAGCCGCCTCACCACCGCTCTTGTAGGGGATATAGATAAACTTGACGCCGTAGCTCTTCTCTATGTCAGAGGTAAGAATATGATCTTCGCGCTTGGAGCCTGTGCCGCCCATTTTAAATTGCTCCGGTGGAGCAGCCTTCACCGCATTGAGATAATCCTTCACGGTTTTATAGGGGGTATCGGAGTTCACCCAGAGCAAAAACTCATCCATGGCGACCATTGCCACCGGCGTCAAATCTGTCCAATGGAACGGTAAGTTGCTTGAGAACGGGATGGTGTATATGCTGGATAGCGCAATCAAGAGCTTATGAGGATCACCTTTGGCCGATTTAACCTCCATTAAGCCGTCAGCGCCGTTGGACCCGCCTCTGAGAATAACTATAATGGGGCGTTTCATTAATCCATGCTTGGCGACAATGCCTTGTACCAGGCGTGCCATCTGATCTGAAGCACCGCCGGCGCCTGCCGGCACCGCAATTTCCACCGCCTTAGTCGGTTCCCACGCGGCCGCCGGTTGTATCGGCATCACGAGAACCACCAATAAGGCGGCTACAGAAAATTTCAAGAGGGCCGCTTTTCTCAAACCGATCATACTATTCATGTCTTTTCTCCTCTGTTTATGAATACGCTTTTACTTCAGACCATAACTAACCTTCGCCACCGATTGTTGCTTGTTCATTGTTTCGGTTGCTAAATAAGCCATTGCGGCCTCTACCCCGCCCTGCTTGCATGGCACGCCCGCCAATTCAAGCCCCATCTCTACACCGCACAACGTGCCGCACAACATAAGATCGTTAAAATCCCCCAAGTGGCCGATGCGGAAAATCTTGCCCTGCACCTTCCCAAGACCGGCGCCGAGGGACATATTGAAGCGCTGCAAAATGATCTTGCGCAGGTTATCGGCATCGTGATTTTCCGGCAGCAGTACCGCGGTCAACGTGCTGCTGTATTCTTCCGGATTCAGGCAGAGTATTTCGAGTCCCCAGGCGCGCACAGCGCGGCGTGTCGCTTCCGCGTGCCGGTCATGGCGGGCAAAGACATTCTCCAGCCCTTCCTCTAACAGCATATCGATCGCTTCGTGCAGGCCATAGAGAAGATTCGTCGCGGGGGTGTAGGGGAAGAAGCCGGACTTGTTGCTCGCGAGCATCTCATCCCAGGCCCAGTAAGCTTTCGCCAGCTTAGCGGTCTTGGACGCCTGCAATGCCTTTTCGCTGACGGCATTAAAGCTTAAGCCGGGCGGCAACATAAAGCCTTTTTGCGATCCGGCTACGGTGACGTCCACACCCCATTCATCCGGACGATAATCAATGGACGCCAGGGAAGAAATGGTATCGACCATGAGCAGCGCCGGATGTCCGGCGCGGTCCATCGCCTGGCGAACAGCGCCTATCCGACTCGTTACCCCAGTCGAAGTTTCGTTATGAACCACCGCCACCGCTTTAATTTTATGTGCACGGTCTGCGGCCAGCCGCGCGTCAACCGCATCAGGATCGGCGCCGTGGCGCCAATCACCGGGAATGAAATCTACCTTAAGCCCCAATTTGCCGGCCATACGTTGCCACAGGGTGGCGAACTGGCCGGTTTCACACATTAATACTTGATCGCCGGGTGACAAAGTATTGACTAATGCCGCTTCCCAAGCGCCGGTGCCGGAAGCGGGGAATACCACAATCGGGTTCGCGGTCTTAAAAATTTGTTTGAGTCCTTGCAGGATTTCGAGTCCCAGGCGGCCGAATTCCGGGCTGCGATGATCGATGGTAGGCCGGCCCATGGCGCGCAGGATGCGATCAGGCACGTTGGTAGGACCGGGGATTTGAAGAAAATGACGGCCGGGATTTGCTGACATATTTAAAGAATCCTTAATTTTAATGAACCTGGTTGTCCAGGATAACAAACATGGAAGGGCCGTTGATCAAACCACCGGCCCTGCTTCTCAGAATCGTTTTAGCGGACATTCTTCCGCGGGAACCCTTGAATCGATCTTGATGGGTTGAATACTTTTTACGAAGACCGTATTGAATCTCGCCTGTTGCTGGCCGTAAGCCTTTGTTTTTGCAGCTTCACCAATGTCTCTCATTTACACGCCGGCGCAACTTTTTGTATTATGCATACAATTTAACTACCTTCAAGAAGTTTTTAGTTTGAATATCACTGAGATTAGCGCCTCCGGTCGCAAACCCTTAATCGATCGTCGCACATTGCATGATGAAGTTGTCGGCCGTTTGCGCGATATGATTATCGAGGGCGAATTAAGCCCGGGCACCCGCTTAACCGAGCGGATCCTATGCCAACGGTTCGGTATTTCACGCACGCCGTTACGGGAAGCGGTAAAGGTGCTCGCTTCCGAGGGCTTGCTCGAGCTGTTACCCAACCGCGGCGCCGCCGTCACTGAGCTCACCATCGAAGCGGTGGAAGATATGTTCCAGGTAATCGGCGCGCTGGAGGCGCTGGCGGGAGAACTGGCCTGCGCTCGCATAAGCGATGAGGATCTCGCTGAGATCCGGGCGTTGCATTACCAGATGCTGGCTCACCATGCACGCTCCGAGTTGTCCGAGTATTTTAAATATAACCAGAGGATTCACGAAAAAATCATCGAAGCGGCCAAAAATCCAATTCTAGCCAATACCTATCGCTCATTAAGCGGCCGCATTCGCCGTGCGCGTTACCTGGCCAACTTCTCAAAAGAGAGATGGGACCATGCGGTACACGAACATAACCTGATTCTGGAAGCGTTAACAAAGAAAGAAGCGGGGCAACTGCGGCAACTGCTGCAAGATCATTTGCGTAATAAGCTGGAAGTAGTGAAGGCCACGATCATCAGCCGGTCTAATGGATAGTAACAGCAACATAAGTGAGCAGCCCAAATGCTAAATAGTGCTGCATCCAACTAAAACGAATACCATAAGCGCTCACTTAACACGCACCCGGCATCCAATGCCTTTAATTTCACACCGCTCGGTCAACATCGATCATGCTCTTGCCACGCGTTTACGCCGCGAGCTGGAAGGCGAAGTATTATTCGACGCCTTCAGCCGCGGACGTTACAGCACTGACGCCTCCATTTATCAAATCGATCCGATCGGCGTGGTCATTCCGCGGCATGAGCAGGATGTTGTCCGCACTATACAAATTGCCGCGGATGCGGGCGTGCCGATCCTGCCGCGCGGCGCCGGCACTTCTCAGTGCGGACAAACGGTCGGTCACGCCCTGGTAATCGATAACAGCAAATACCTCGATCAAATCGTCGCCTTCGATCCGCAAGCCAAAACCATCTGCGTGCAACCCGGTATCGTACTCGATCAACTTAATGCTTTTCTTAAGCCCCACGGCTTGTTTTATCCCATCGATGTTTCCACCGCCAGCCAAGCGACCATCGGCGGCATGAGCGGCAACAATAGTTGCGGCTCACGCTCCATCCGCTATGGAAATATGGTGCACAATGTGCGCGCCATTGACGCGATACTTGCGGACGGCGCCTCGCTGCATTTCGGCGACGTGCCGGCCGATCTGCAAAACAGCAACGCCCCATCCGCCTATCTTGAGCTTGTGAAGAAACTGCGCGCCCTGGCCGAGCGCGAACAGGCGGAGATTGCGCGCCGCTTCCCAAAACTATTGCGGCGCGTGGGTGGATACAACTTGGATAGCGTCTCCCCCGGCGGCCACAACATGGCGCGTCTGCTTGTCGGCTCGGAAGGGACGCTGGCTTATTTCCGACAAATTCATCTCGCCCTCCAGCCAATACCGCCGCACAAGGTGCTCGGGGTTTGCCATTTCGCGAGCCTCTATAAAGCCATGGATACGACTCAGCATCTGGTCGCACTCGACCCTACCGCGGTCGAACTTGTCGACCGCACTATGATCGAGCTGGCGCGTGAGATACCCTTATTCCGCACCACCGTTGATCGCTTTCTTAAGGGTGAGCCGGAGGCGTTGCTGCTGCTGGAGTTCGCCGGCGAGGATAAAACCGCGCAACTGCGCAAGCTCAAGCAACTGGTGGAGCTGATGGCGGATCTTGGTTTTCCCGGCAGCGTGGTGGAAGTGACCGACAACAGCTTGCAGCGTGACGTCTGGGAAGTACGCAAAGCCGGGTTGAATATCATGATGTCGATGAAAGGCGACGGCAAACCGGTGTCGTTTATCGAGGATTGCGCGGTGCCGTTAAAAGACCTGGCGGAATACACCGACCGGCTGACACGCGTGTTTGACAAGCACGACACCAAAGGCACCTGGTACGCGCACGCCTCGGTCGGCTGCCTGCACGTGCGGCCCATACTTAATATGAAACAAGACGGCGCGCAAAAAATGCGCGCCATCGCCGAGGAAGCGGCGGCGATGGTGCGGCAATACAAAGGTTCTTATTCCGGCGAACACGGCGACGGGCTGGTGCGCTCGGAATGGATTGAACCCATGTTCGGGCCGGAACTTACCCGCGCCTTCGAGGAAATAAAAGATATTTTCGATCCTAAAGGCCTGTTCAACCCGGGCAAGATCGTGCGCCCGCCGAAAATGGACGATCGTTCGCTGTTTCGCTTTAAGCCCGGCTACGCCGTACAGAAAATCAACACCGCGCTCGATTGGTCGGAGGCGGGCGGCTTCGGCGGCGCGGTCGAGATGTGTAACAACAACGGCGCTTGCCGCAAGGCGGACGGCGTCATGTGCCCCTCGTATCGCGCGACACGCGATGAACAACATCTCACGCGCGGACGCGCAAATACCCTGCGCCTGGCGATCTCCGGCCAACTCGGCGCCGGCGCGTTTGCCTCGCAAGAAATGTATGACACCCTGGATTTATGCGTAAGCTGTAAGGGCTGCAAACGCGAGTGCCCGACCGGGGTGGACATGGCGAAGATGAAAATCGAATTTCTAAATCACTATCATCAGCATCACCGCCTGCGTTTAAAACAGCGCCTGATTGCCTACCTGCCGCGCTACGCGCCCTGGGCGGCGCGGCTTGCGCCGCTATTGAACTTGCGCAACCGGCTCCCCGGCTTGGCGAAGATCGGTGAAATATTACTGGGCTTAAGCAGCAGGCGCAGTTTGCCGGTTTGGCGCCGCGACCTATTCCGTAACGCACTTGCCGATAACGCCCCGGCTGGGAATGAAGTCGTGTTGCTGGTGGATACTTTCAATCGATATTTCGAACCGGAAAATGCCCGCGCCGCGCTCATGGTTTTGCGAGCGGCGGGCTACACCGTGCATTTGCCGCAACCGCGGGGCGGGCGCCCGTTGTGTTGCGGACGAACGTTTCTCGCCGTCGGCTTAGTCGATGCGGCGCGGGTGGAGGCGCGCCGCATGTTAACGGCGCTCAAGCCCTTTGTTGCACGCGGCGTCCCCATCATCGGACTTGAACCTTCTTGCCTGCTAACCCTGCGGGATGAGTTCAAGTCGATACTGCCCGGCGCCGAGACCGACGCTCTTGCCGAACACGCGCTGTTATTCGAAGAGTTTCTCGCCATGGAGCACGCGGCCGGCAGACTCAAGCTGCGGTTTAAAGCATTGCCGGCAACCAAGGCGCTGCTGCACGGCCACTGCCATCAAAAGGCATTCGCTGTTATGCCGGCTGTGCAGCGGGTATTGGAATTGGTACCGCAGCTCAAGGTGGAGGTCATCGAGTCAAGCTGCTGCGGGATGGCCGGCGCATTCGGGTTTGACGCGGAGCATTATGACTTGTCGCTAAAAATGGCCGAGCTTGGTTTGCTGCCGAAAGTCCGGGCGGCGGATGCCAACACTTTGCTGGTTGCAGACGGCACCAGTTGTCGTCACCAGATTCATGACTGTGCCGGGCGTGAGGCGATCCATGTCGCGCGCGTACTGCAAGCGGCCTTAGCCTGAATGCGCTTGACAAACGGCTGGATTTTCGCCAGCCTCAGCGTTGCACGCTTGAGCTGATTGTGTCCGATATTCCCATTGCATGACATCATAGATTGCCATCATTTTGCCAATGGCGCTCGCCATCGTATGGTTGGATTTCGTCCAGGAACTCGCCGCCTGGCTGCTGGATCTTTGTATAGGGGAACCTAGTAAATACAACAAGGGAAGCTAGTGAACGCAAAACAATGGAATATCCAAGCGCAGAACCGAATACAACGGCTCAATCGCGCTAGCCGTTTGACCGCCGGTAAGCAAGTCAAGCCGGAGAACGTCACGGCTTTATTCGAGGCGGTGATCGAGCCGGGAGATAAAGTCTGCCTGGAAGGAAACAACCAAAAGCAAGCTGATTTTCTCGCCGAGCAGCTTGCCAAAGCGGATGTCGCCGGCGTGCATGATCTGCACTTGGTGCAATCGGTATTGGCGCTGCCGGAACACATGGAGCTGTTCGAGCGCGGCATCGCCAAACGCGTGGATTTTTCTTTTTCCGGGCCGCAGGGGGCGCGCCTCGCGCGCCTGGTAAAAGAGAAACGCATCGAGATCGGCGCGATCCATACCTATCTGGAATTGTTCGGCCGCTACTTCATCGACCTCACCCCACGCGTGAGCCTGGTCGCCGCCCAGGCCGCCGACCACCATGGCAATCTTTACACCGGGCCGAATACCGAAGATACCCCGGCCATCGTAGAAGCGACCGCATTCCGAAACGGCATTGTCATCGCGCAGGTCAATGAGCTGGCCGCGCGCATCCCGCGCGTCGATATACCCGGCGACTGGGTGGATTTCGTGGTGCAAAGCCCACGGCCGCACTACATCGAGCCGTTATTCACGCGTGACCCGGCGCAAATCAGTGAAATACAGATTTTGATGGCGATGCTGGTGATCCGCGGGATTTACGCCGAGTATCAGGTAAACCGTCTGAATCACGGCATCGGGTTTGATACCGCCGCGATGGAATTGCTGTTGCCGACTTACGCTGAAAGCCTCGGCTTAAAAGGCAAGATTTGCCAACATTGGGCGATGAATCCGCATCCGACCATTATTCCAGCGGTGGAAGCCGGTTTCGTACAATCGATTCATTCATTCGGCTCCGAGCTCGGCATGGAGGCTTACACCGCCGCGCGCCCGGATATCTTTTTCACGGGCCGCAACGGCGGCATGCGCTCCAATCGCGCGTTTTGCCAGATGGCCGGCCACTACGCCTGCGATTTGTTTATCGGCTCGACCTTGCAAATCGATCTGGCCGGCAATAGCTCGACCGCCACACTCGATCGCATTACCGGCTTCGGCGGCGCACCGAATATGGGCGCCGACGCGCGCGGGCGGCGCCATGCCACCGCCGCCTGGCTCAAGGCCGGGCGCGAGGCGCAGACGGCATCCTCGACTCCGCGCGGACGCAAACTCGTCGTGCAGACGGTGGAAACCTACCGCCAACACATGCAACCGACATTTGTCGAGCGTCTCGATGCCTTGGATTTAATGGAAACGATGGGTCTCGATTTGCCGCCGATCATGATTTATGGCGACGATGTCACCCATGTCGTGACCGAAGAAGGCATCGCCAATCTGCTGCTCTGCCGCACCGCCGAAGAGCGGGAGCAAGCCCTGCGCGGGGTAGCCGGGTTTACTCCCGTCGGCATGGCGCGTTCGCACACAGCGGTGGAAAATCTGCGCGACCGCGGTATCATAAAACGTCCGGAAGACATTGGCATCGACAAACGCCAAGCCCGCCGCGATTTGCTCGCCGCACGTTCTATTAAGGATTTGGTACGCTGGTCGGATGGCTTATATCACCCACCGAAGCAATTCCGTAATTGGTAAAACAACACGCTGCGATCCCGCTTATGGGATTCAATATCGCTGGGAATAAGTACCGACTCTTACGAAAATGAACACTATGCTATTGACGTACCTGACCCTGTATCAGCGATCCTGTTCCGGATGGAACAAAAAAATCCACGCGCAAGGATTTGCCGTCGTATATAGCTCTCGCGATTAGTGAATGGAAGCCGAAAAGAAACCATTCTAAACCGCTCAAGAATCAGCAGGCAGCGCGGCATTAAGTTTGCTCGAGAGCGGCATCTCATACATCAACACTGGCAACGCACCCCCCTTATGATCCCGGGCTTCGGCGTTACCCAGGCGCATACTAAAACAAGGAAAAATAGATTCGTTGTCCTGTTATCCCCCTAATTAAATAGGTTTGCATTGTGTTTGCAATATGCTAATATGTCAATATGTATAGGACATTATACACGCGCGAGGCAACAAAAATGCTAACACGCGTGCCTGGCAACCTTGCTGCTAGGATTCAGTCTAAACTCGAACTATTAGCAAAAGATCCATTTGCGCCGAATAATAACGTAAAGGCACTGGTCGGATCGGACCGCTACCGCCTGAGACTAGGCGATTGGCGCGTGATTGATCAAATCAATGGCGATAAGTTGGAAGTTATCGTTTTAAAAATAGGCCCCAGAGGCGAGGTGTACCGATGAAACCCCAGATTATTGAAAAAAACGGCAAGCCCGAATACGCCGTGCTCCCATACGACGACTATGTTCGTCTCATCGAGGTCGCACAAGATGCGGCTGATGCCAAAGAAATTTTTGATACCAGCGATCTCGTGCCGAGTGAGATTGTTGATCGTCTGCTCGCTGGTGAAAATCCGATTCGCGTATGGCGCGAACACCGCGGGATGACGCAACAAGAACTCGCAGATGTTGCCGGTATTAGTAAGCCTTACCTGTCACAGATTGAGACTGGTGGGCGAGATGGGCATGCTGTTCTCAGCAAGATTGCTGAAGGCCTTAATCTCAGCGTCGATGAAATCATTCCACACAGCAAATAAAAAAGTCCGGCTTCTTCCAGCAACGCCGCGGCTGCCTTTTTCAGCTCGATGAGCCGCTCTGGCTCGTAGCTCGCTTTGGCCCTGGCGAGGAGAAATTCGCGAAATAACGGATGATACTCATACACCGGTTCGGCATGCGCGTGTTTGAGGGTGAAGTAGTTTTTGCGGTTTAACTCCGCCAATAACGGTCCCGCGCTTGAGGAATGGGTCAATTGCGCGACCATGTTCACGGTCATCTTCGGCAGAAAGGCGCTCGCGAGCAGGACCCTTTGCGCCTCTGCCTCCATCTTGGCGAAAACCTCGCCGGCGAAATAATCGAACAACACCTGGGGACTGCGGTCTTGCAATGAATGTATCGCCAAATGACCGGTCTTGCCCTGTTCCAACAGGAGCACGAGACCTGCCACCCAACCGTAGGTCTTGTCGTACAGTTGTTCCAACGACGCGGGCGGTTGGCCCTTCAGCTTCCCGATCCCTTTGACTTCTTCCGGGGTTAATTGCAACTCCTGCCAGCCGATCAGGGTCATAGTTTCATTCGCCCGCAGGCGCGCCTGTTCGGCGGGCGGATCGGTGCGGCTTAACACCATGGCGGTAAAGCCCGCGGGCAGGGCTGAGAGACCCTCGCACAGAACCGCGTGCAAGGCGGCGTCGGTGGATACGTCCTGGTAGTTGTCGAACACCAGCACGCAGGGTGGTTTGAGGCGTAATGCCAGCGCCTCGAAATAGCGGCGGGCGAACACCGGCAAGCCGGCCAGGTATTCCGGGGTTAAGTGGGGCAGCGGCGTGCGGTAACGCGGCGCAGCCTCTCTGGCGGCGAGGCCCAGATAATGGAAAAAGGTGGCGGCATCGGCGTCGCCCGCGTCGATTTGGTACCACAAGCAGCGGCGCTTGCGCGCGTCGAGATAGCTGCTGACTAACGTGGTCTTGCCGGCCCCCGGCGGGCCGGTGACCCAGATCAAAGGGCGTTTGCAGCCCTGGTCGAGCTGGCGAAATAAGCGGGTGCGGGGCAGCACCCGCCGGGGGTGCGGACGGGTGATTTTGGCGGGAGCGGACGCTTTTTTTAGCGGTTTTGACTTGCCCACGCGTGGTCCCCCTACGGGCAGTTTTCGTAATTTTGTGATTGATCAGCCTGGTATTAGTATACTCTATATATTCACAACGAAAATTCAACCGCCAGGTTGTTTTGGAGCCCAATCCTATTAAAATCCGGTCGTGGGTGGAAAATCTGCGCGATCGCGGTATTATCAGATATTCGGCACATTCGGCATCGATAAACATCAAGCCAATCGCGATTTGCTTGCTGCCCGCTCTCTCAAGGATTGGTACGCTGGTTGGGAGGTTGTATACCCCACCCAACACTTTCGCATTGGTAAGACAAACGCTGATCATATTAAAGATTCCTCATAACAGGGAAATGAGATGGAACAACTCCAGTTTGAATTTAAAGGACGCACCACAAAACAGGCAACAAAACCTCCTCCGCCCACAAACCCTTGCATCCTGGTAGGGGTAGTCTCATCGGGCAACCTGGAAGTGATGATGGAAAAGGCCCCTCTCAGCGGGAATTGCAAAGTGGTTGTCAATACTTCCATTCAAGGCTATAGCACGATATGGCGCGCGGTATTGGACGATCTTTTTCAGCGCCACGTTTTGGCGGATGTATTGATTTCAATTAACGACGCCGGCGCCACCCCGGCGGTGGTCAGCCTGCGCCTGGATCAGGCGGTGGAAGAATTCTTGGCGGGCACGCCATGAGTCCCTCACTCGCCGCACACAGTTTTTACGAGGCGAATGCGCGCCAACGCGTAGCCGCTCTGCTCGACACGGGAAGCTTTCAAGAACTATTAGGCCCGCAGGAACGGGTAACCAGCCCGCATCTGCGTAAATTGGAATTGCCGGTGGCGTTCGACGATGGCGTGATTATCGGCACCGGACTGTTAGGCGGGAACAAGGTATTGATCGCTGCGCAAGAAGACGGCTTCATGGGCGGCAGTGTCGGCGAGGTGCATGGCGCTAAAATCACCGGCCTATTGCAACGGGCGCTTGCATCGAGGCCGCAGGGCGTGCTGTTGCTGTTGGATTCGGGCGGCGTACGCCTGCACGAAGCCAATGCCGGTTTAATTGCGGTCGCGCACATCTTGCGCGGCATATTGCAACTGCGCCATGCCGGCATCCCTTGCATTGCCTTGATCGGCGGAACCAACGGTTGCTTCGGCGGCATGGGCATCGTCGCGCGTTGCTGCGACACCGTCATCATGAGCGAAGAAGGACGTTTAGGCCTCTCCGGGCCGGAGGTGATTGAAACCGTCGCGGGCGTCGAGGAGTTCGACGCACGTGACCGCGCCCTCGTGTGGCGCACCGTCGGCGGCAAGCAGCGCTACTTGCTAGGCGAGGCGCAGCGGCTGGTGCCCGATGATATCGCGGCTTTTCGCGCCGCCGCGTTGGCGGCGCTTACGCTGTCATCATCGTTCGATCTCAGCGCCTTGGAAGCGGAACATGTAGTGCTGGAAAACCGTCTTGCGCATTTTGGTGACTGTTCCGATACGCTTGAAATCTGGAACAGAATGGGACTGCCGGACGCGGAGCAATTACCGTTGCTCGATAACGAGGCGTTTCTTGCCGTCGCCACCACGATTCAATCTCGGCGAGGCGCATAATGCAATTAAACGAATTGTTGCGCGAGTTATTTTCCGATGACTACGAAATCAACTATCAGGGTGATGTGGTCGCGGGCACCGGCACGATTGATGAACAGCAGGTGGCCATCATCGGCACCACTGCACACGCCACAATCGGCATAGAAACCGCGCTGTTATTAGCGCAACACGTACTCACGGTGGTGCGTTCCCACCCAGGGCGCCCTATTTTACTGCTGGTGGATACCCAAGGACAGCGGTTGAGCCGGCGCGATGAATTACTCGGTGCGCATGGCTATCTGGCGCATCTCAGCAAATGCCTGGAAATCGCACGCAAACAGGGCCATTACTTGGTCAGCCTGGTTTATGGTGAAGGCGTGAGCGGCGGCTTTCTATCGTTTGGCATGATGGCAGATGAAATCCATGCCTTACCGGACGCCCAGATCCGGGTAATGGACCTGCCGGCCATGGCGCGCGTCATGAAGATTCCGCTCGAGCGCCTCCAGGCGCTAAGCGCCAGTTCGCCGGTATTCGCCCCTGGTATAGAAAATTTCTTAAGATTGGGCGGAGTCGATAGCATCTGGCCACATCGGCTTTCTAACCACCTGCGTACCGCGCTAAAACGCGCGCAGGAACATGGTAAATATGAACAGGCGCGCACTGGCCGTCGCCAATTGGCGGATAACGTCATCAAGCGCGTGCGCGAAGATAGTGCATGATGCCCTCCTTCTCGTTTGATGGATGCCCTCCAACCAGCGCTTATCCAACCCGCCACTCGCTGGTCTGGATAGACCATTTACACTGGCGGCGGCATTTATTGGCAAAACTGCCGAGCGATCAGCTTGCCGCCGCTACTGCCTGGTTCCGATCAGGCCGGCCGGCGGTAGCGCGCCGGCGCCACGCCGCAGAACCGGCCGGCGTCAGCCTGGGCATTCCGTTATCCCCTGCAAACGGGCGCCGACGTATCGCCTTGACCCTCGCCGCCGGTGCCGTACGCGAAATACAACCGCCACCATTATTGGCCCGTGTGATTCCGGCCGCGCCGCATACCTGGCAGCCGGCGTTAAAACAATTGATGCACGCCGCGCAAACATTTGGGGTTTCTTTTAGAGTTTACGGTTCGCTCGCCTGGCAATATTTAACCGGTGAATGTTATGTCACAACAAACTCGGATGTGGATCTGTTATTTTATCCCGCCGACTACACCCAACTGCGCTCCGGTGTACAGTTATTACAAGATTGGGAACAGAGCAGTGGGTTACGCGCCGACGGCGAATGCATCTCTGCCTCCGGCACGGCAATAGCCTGGCGCGAAATATTCTGTGCCCGCGATAAGTTGCTGACCAAAGATATTTCTTCGGCGCAATTAAGGCCGCGCGCGGAAATTTTTCAGACCTTCTGGTTTGGTGGATGTCTTCATCCCTTTTTCCGACCATGAATTATCCGGCAAATATTGTCAGCCGGGACGCAACGACTATTGCGCCCGGGGCATATCTCTTACATCGTAACTGCTTCAGCCGCACTGTCAGCCGCGTCGCGGTGCGTTCCTTGTACGGTGAACTCATGTGTTATCCCAAACCGGGCTTAGTGAGCAGGGTTGATAACGGCAGCCATGAGGATATGAACGCCCCCAGCTTTATCCGCAGCCTGTTCGCTTTGCGCCATTACTTTGCCGTGATCGCGGATGCGGGCAGCGAGGGGGTGCCGTTTACGCTGTTACAAACCCACGGGGTCGCCGCGGAACAACGCATGCTGCGCGCCACCGGCGGCGCCAACACCCATCGCGGCGCGATTTTCACTTTAGGCCTGCTGGCCGCGGCGGCGGGCTGGCTGCACGCGCATACCCGCCCGCTTCATAGTGCGACGTTAGGCCAGACGGTCCGCACGCTTTGGGGGCAGTCGATCCTTGAGGATTTATCCCATGAGCGGCGTAGCGCCGGTATTAGCCATGGCCGTATTGCGGCATTACGTTATGGCGCGGGCGGAGCGCGCGCGCAAGCGGCGCAAGGATTCCCTGCATTGTTTGACACCGCATTGCCGGTGCTATCGGAAAGCCTTAGGCAGGGTTGCGATCTCAACCGCGCCATGGTGCAAACTTTGTTCACGCTCATGACGACATTAGTCGATACTAATTTGTTATATCGCGGAGGACCACAGGCATTGGCATTCGCGCAGCGAACGGTATCTGATTTTCTTAAGGAAGGAGGTGTATACCGGCGCGATTGGCGCAGGCGCGCCATGAAAATCCATAATGATTTCGTGCAACGGCGTTTAAGCCCCGGTGGCAGCGCCGATCTGCTCAGTGCAACTGTATTTGTTTTTCTCTTGCAGCAAGAGGCGGAAGCACATTAATGGGATTCGCCGTGCTGTGTCCGGGCCAGGGCGCACAACACCGCGCCATGTTCGACTTATTGGCCGGCCAAACCGCGGCGGATAACGTTTTCCAAGAAGCGGGGATCGCGCTGGGAATCGACTTGCGCAAACAGCTGCCGGATATTCCTGCAGCGCGCTTGTTTCAGAATGCCTTCGCCCAACCGTTGCTATGCGCGGCGGCGCTCGCCACCTGGCGCAGCCTAAGTTCGGCATTGCCGGCGCCACTTCTATTCGCCGGCTACAGTGTCGGTGAATTGGCGGCCTATGGCTGTGCCGGCGCTTTAGGCGTCCGCGAGACGCTGCGCCTGGCAGAGCGGCGCGCGGCTCTGATGGATGCCGCAGCGGCGAGTCCTTCCGGCCTGCTGGCAGTGCGCGGATTGCATCGGGCCGCTATTGATGCAATATGTAACCAATACGGCATCGAGATCGCGATTATCAATGACGCCGATCACTTTATTCTCGGCGGCCCGGAGCCTACGCTGACCCAGGCCCAACAGGCCGCTTTTAGCAAGGGCGCACAAACCGCACAACGCTTGCCGGTTACCGTAGCCGCGCACACTTCCTTGTTGCGCGAGGCCTCGCCGGCATTTGCTGAGGAACTGCGCACTACTAAATTTTCATCGCTGGTTATACCGGTGCTCGCCGGGATAAATGGCGAGCCTGTGCGCGAACCGGAAACAGCGGCTATAAGCTTGTCATCCCAACTGCATTCCACGGTCCGCTGGAGCGACTGCATGCAAAGCGCGATGGAAATGGGCGCGCGGACATTTCTTGAGCTAGGACCGGGACGCAGTCTTACCCGGATATTATTAGAGGCTCATCCACATGTAACGGCACGTTCTGTCACAGAGTTCCGTACCCTTGAAGGCGTGGCAGCATGGGTAAATAAACACAGCGGCAGATAAATAAAAACGGCGTTCATTAATCGAAAGGCTCCAATATTTGGCCTTGCTTAGACCATCCGGCGCAACGGCTTGTTCGTTGCCGGCTTTATTGTTCCGCCACCACCTTTAATCCCTCGAACGAAAACATCTCGCCTGGGGATATGACTGCCTCTTCCATAGGGATATCGTTGCCGTAGCGCTCTTTCATTTTGGCCTTCACGGTGGCATCCGAAAGGTCGAAGTCGCGAAGCTTTTGGAGCCGCCCGATATGGACGCCGACTCCCCGGTCGTAGATCTTCCATACGAGTTCAGAACAGTAGATACGGTTATCAGACCACTCGAACGTCAGGTCGTATGGCCTCCCCTGAAACTGGCGGGCGGCCTGCCGGAGCTTGCCGACGGCTTGTGTGGTCAGAATCCGGTCAGCCTCGCGCAGGCGCTTCACCACGTAGTGGCCTCCGTCTCCGCGGGCGATCCATTTTTTCAATGGGGTGTATCGAACCGTGTTGATAGCCTCGTATACGTAGGGACTCCCGTCCCGGAAGAAAATGATTCCCATATGACTATAACGCGAGTGGGTCGCCTTCTGAATCGCGATGCTCTGCGCCGACTGCGACGTGTGAAAGATAATATCTCCATCTCGAAGCTGTTCCGCGAGGGAACCGCCGCATCC
>DATGVQ010000247.1:0-3453 GCA_035300145.1 Acidiferrobacterales bacterium
CTTTGAGACCTCAGGGTCAGACTCGATAGATTTTGAATTGCTCTGATTTTCTATCCCGCCTCTGGGCAGCATTGGTTGATCACCGGCTGCCCATGGCTTGCTGCCATTGCTTTAAGAATTCGAGGCGCTTCGTCGGATCCAGGTACACCAGTAGGTCGGCGCTGACGGCGATCGGCTTCAAACTCGCGCCCAGCATTTTAGTGAGATTAGCCGCCGTGGTTTCTCCCTGCACATCCGGCCGGATCGAGTAGAGCTGCGCTTGGTTGGCCATGATTTCCTGCCCGCGTTTGGACAAGGTGTAGTCCACGAATAGCTTGGCGGCATTGGGATGCTTCGCCGCCTTCGGGATGACGAGGATGCGCGAATATACCAAGGTGTAATCCTTGGGATAAATCACGCCGATAGCCGGGTCTTTCTTGGCGCGGATCTGCGCGTAAGTACCGACCATATTATAACCGAGCAAATGCTCGCCCGAGCCGATGCGCTCCAGCATCACGCCGGTGCTGGTGTAGAGTTTCGTGCCGCTGCCGCCCAAAGCGCGCACTAAATCCCAGAAGCCGGGGGAAACCTCGGCGTCGTGCGTCGCCAGCATAAAACCAAAACCGCTTCTTTCCGGATCGTAGGAGGCGACTTTACCGCGGTATTTATCCGGTTTGTTTTTAAGCAAACTGGCAAGCTCAGCGTGGCTTTTCGGCACATCCTCGGGCGGCATTAGGCGCTTGTTATAAACAATCACCGCCGGCTCAAACGTGGTGCCGAACGCCTGGTCGCGCCATACTGCCCATTTGGGCAGGTTGGCGGCCTCGGGGGATTGATAACTGAGCGCATAACCGTCGTTGACTAATCGGATCTGAAAATCCATTGCCGAACTCCACAGCACGTCCGCCGAACCCGCGCCCGCCGCCGCCTCGCTGATAAAGCGATTGTAGAGCTCGGTACTGTTGATATCGGTGAACTCGATTTGCACCTCGGGGTGCAGCGCTTGAAAATCTTTAATTAACGGGCCGGCCGCGACCGCGTCGGTCACGCTATAAAGCACAAGCTTGCCTTCTTTCGCGGCGGCAGCGGCGATTTGCGCATAATCAGCCGGATAACCGCTGGGAAATTGCGCGAAACTGGCGACGGAAACGAGTCCCATGATGATCATCAGCAACCCACGTGCTTTATTACCCATACTCTCTCTCCTCATTGTTTTAGCGCTCTAATGTCGTCCGATGCAAAAACCGCGGCCTGCTCGCCCGCGATCCTGCCGAACACCGATCCGGCCATCAAACCTGTGCCGCCCGGGTAATTCATATAAAACAACCCGCCAACAAGTTCGCCGGCGGCATATAAACCGGAGATAGAAACTCCAGCGGTGTCCTGAACTTCCGCCTTGGTATTTACGCGCAGGCCGCCAAAGGTAAAGGTAATGCCGCAAGTGACGGCATACGCCTCGAACGGGGCCTGATCGATGCTATTGGCCCAATTGGATTTGGGTGTCTTTAGATTGCTGGTGCAACGTCCGTCTTTAATATTCGGATTAAAAGGGATATCCGTTCTTACCGCGGCGTTATACTGCGCCACGGTTTCCAAGAATCCGCTGGGATCAACATCATCCAGTTTTGTCGCCAACTCCTCCAAGGTATCGGCTTTGACCTTGGTCACCTGTTTAATGCGATACTCGTCGCGCAGCAAGTGGGTGACTTTTTGGTCGAATATTTGCCAGGCAAACTGGCCAGGTTGCGCCAAAATCTCGCGGCCATACTTGGCGTAGGTATAGTTACGAAAGTCCGCGCCTTCATCGATAAAACGTTCGCCCCTGGCATTCACCATAATGCCAAACGGATAGCTGTGCTTCTGGAAGCCGTCACCCACGGCCAGATCGCCGAACTCCGGGGCGTTGCGGTCCCAACCCACCGCATGGCATCCGGACCAATGACCATACGGCATGGCGCCGATATGCAATGCCATGCGAATGCCATCGCCCATATTAAAGCGGGTGCCGCGCACCTTGGCGAGATCCCATCCGGGACCAAGATAACGCGTGCGCATTTCGGCATTGGCCTCAAAGCCGCCGCAGGCCAGCACCACCGCTTTGGCGCTGATCTCGGTGGTTTTACCCGCAAGCTTTAGCCGCACGCCGCGCATACCGTTATCGTCATGCAATAGTTCTTGCGCCTGCGCTTCGTATAGCACGGTAATATTTTCACGTTCCGCTGCGTCATGCAGCGCCTGCACCAGTCCCGGCCCGCCGCCGACGGCTTCTAGCGTCAGCCCTCCCCAGAATTTGAACTTACCGGCTATCTTAAAAGCCTGCCGGCCGTAGATCGGCACAAACCGAACTTTTTTAGAACGCATCCATACCATGGTATTTAAACTTTGGCTGACTAATAAATCGGCTAAATCCGGATCGGTGCGGTATTGGGTGACACGGCACATATCGTCGTAGAATTGCTGTTCGCTGTAACTGCCGAAATCGGTATTGTTGATTTCCTCTTGGGTTAAGTCGGCAACCACCTTTAGTAAATCTTGCGTATCCCGGTAGGCAAAACGCATCGCACCGGCGGTAAAGCTGCTGTTCCCGCCGCGTTCGCTCTTCGGCGCCCGTTCTAAAACGATGACCTCAGCGCCACGTTCGCGCGCGGCCAGCGCCGCACACATGGCGGCATTGCCGGCGCCGACGACGATGACATCAGTGTTAACAATCTTTTTGCTCATGATTTCCTCGGCGATCAACCAAAGATTGCAGCTAAACGCCGTCCAAGCCGGCTGCCGCCATGGTCACGGCGCGAAATACGGCGCGGGCTTTATTCATGGTCTCTTCCCATTCATTGCGCGGAATAGAATCGGCAACGATGCCGGCGCCGGCTTGGATGTATAATACGCCATTACGAATTACCGCGGTGCGGATCGCGATGGCGGTATCCATATTGCCGTTCCAGCCGATATAGCCCACCGCGCCGGAATATACGCCGCGCTTGATGGGTTCGAGCTCGTCGATAATTTCCATCGCCCGCACTTTCGGCGCGCCACTGACAGTGCCGGCCGGAAAGCTTGCGCGCAACACATCGATCGCGTCGGTATCCTGTTTCAGTTCGCCGGTGACATTGGATACGATGTGCATCACGTGCGAATAGCGCTCCACTACCATCTTATCGGTAACTTTTACACTGCCGGTACGCGCAACCCGCCCGACATCATTCCGCCCCAAATCGACCAGCATTAAATGCTCGGCGCACTCCTTCGGATCGGCAAGAAGTTCACGCTCCAGTCGTTGATCCTCGATTTCATCCGTGCCGCGCCGGCGCGTGCCGGCAATCGGGCGCACGGTAACCAAACCTTGCTCCAGGCGGACGAGGATCTCCGGTGAAGAGCCGACAATGTGAAAATCGCCTAGATCGAGGAAATACATATAAGGCGAAGGGTTCAAGGTACGCAAGGCGCGGTATAAATCGAGCGGGGCAAAATCGA
>DATGVQ010000248.1:0-28738 GCA_035300145.1 Acidiferrobacterales bacterium
GGCCTTTTTCAACACGCAAAGCAAAAAGCGTGGTTTTTGCTTTGCTTCATTTTTCAAACACGCTAAGTGTTTGAAAAATGGCGGTACGTCCCTATACCGCACCGCAGGGTGCTGAAAAACGAGTTTTTCAGCACCCTGCTATTAACCGATTGACTCCTGATTTGCCCTTAAGCGGACAGATCGGGCCCTTGCCCGCGCCTGCACAATGATCTGGAACAGGTGGGCGTTCACTTCGGAGGTAATATGAACAAAGACCTTTTTGAAGCAGGTTTGGCGATTCGGCGCGAGGTGCTTGGCGCGGACTACGTCGACCGAGCGATCGAAAACGCCGATGATTTCACCCGGCCGCTGCAAGAGTTGATCACCGAGTACTGCTGGGGCGCGGTGTGGGGACGCGATGATCTGCCGCGCAAAACACGCAGTCTACTCAATCTTGCGATCCTGACTGCGCTGAACCGGCCGCACGAACTCAAGCTGCATGTGCGCGGCGCGTTAAACAATGGCGTGACCAAACAAGAGATCAGGGAAGTATTACTGCATGCGGCGATTTATTGCGGCGTCCCGGCAGCGGTAGACGCCTTCCGCGTGGCACAGGAAACGTTCAAGGAGCTGGGCCAAAAGTAATACCGGCCGTAGCGTTGGCCGAGCGGCTTACGGTGCCGACAGGCAAGCCTATAATCGCCGAGTGATGACTTGCCAATGATTGCCGATGCGGTGTCGGCAACAGCGATGGCGCAAACGGAGTCTCTCGATCCATTGGCTTTGGTATCGGGCGCGGAGGCTGTACAATACGCCGTTTTTTTAACCTGACTTCAGGCGATTTGGTTTATGGCAACTTTGGCTACAGAGCGGGTGATCAGCGTACATCACTGGAATGACACCCTGTTCAGCTTTAAAACCACCCGCGATCCGGGGCTCCGGTTCCACAATGGCCATTTCGTGATGATCGGCCTTGAGGTGGAAGGCCGCCCCCTGCTGCGGGCCTACAGCATTGTCAGTGCGAATTATGAGGAACATCTGGAGTTTTTAAGCATTAAGGTCCAGAGCGGCCCGCTAACTTCACGCCTGCAGCACTTGCGCGAGGGAGACTCCCTGCTCGTGAGCCGTAAGCCAACCGGTACGCTTGTACTGGATGATCTCCTCCCCGGGAAAAATCTCTATTTGCTCGCTACCGGAACCGGCCTTGCCCCCTTTATGAGTATTATAAAAGACCCGGAAGCTTACGAACGGTTTGAGAAGATCGTGCTGTTTCACGGCGTCCGATATGTGAGCGAACTGGCCTACGCCGACTTCATCAAAAATGAATTGCCGCAAAACGAATTTTTTGGGGACCGCGTCCGACAGCAGCTGATTTATTACCCGGCAGTGACGCGTGAGCCTTTCCAGAACCAGGGCCGCCTCACCCGTCTGATCCGGAGCGGCAAGTTGTTTGCGGACATCGGCCTGCCTCCACTCAACCCGGAGCATGACCGTGTGATGGTTTGCGGCAGCCAAAGCATGCTGAAGGACACTTGCGCCCTATTGGACAAAAGAGGGCTCACGGTCTCTGCTCGCATCGGCGAACCGGGCCATTACGTCATCGAGCGGGCTTTTGTCGAAAAGTAGGCGGTGGGACAAATATTAAAGGCCGGCTGCGATGAGGCCCCTGTTGGGCCTCGATTTATTTCGGGGAAGACAACAACATGGTGCTATCCCCGCGATTATGGTATAGTGTGTTTGTGGGTGTCTCTATGTCGTGAATCTGTGTATGCCATGCGTGACCGCGATAGACCAGCCTTCACCCGTGCCCGCTGCGGGCACTTAGCTAATACGGAGGACTCACGTCCATGACCCAACTGATGACTGACGTTACCAACCCCGCGGCCGCGATAGCGGACGTGCGCCCTGCCATGCCGCGCCCATTCAAGGTGGGGAGTGTAGAAAAAACCGGCGCGCCTGACGGTGGCCAAGGACACGACTGGTATCGCTATACCCTCGAGAGCGGCCGCTCCACCATCACCGGACACCGCCGCGGGTTGCGCCAGGACGTGCTCGCGTACGCCGTGCAGTGCACCGAGCAGTTGAACGCCCGCGGGTTTACCGCGCTGTCCATCTGGAACCCGCGCGGCAAAAAACCCGTATTCCCCGCCTAGCACTGCGCAGGACCACAAAATTCCGGAACTATCAGGTTGTTGAAAAAGTCCACCCGTGGCCTTTTTGACTTGGACCTTTCTTCGCTTTGCAGTCTCGGCTGTGCGCGAAAGCCGGGGTTCGCCTTCCATGGCGAACCCCGCGAAGCAGAGAGGAAGGTCCACCGGACCTTCCTCTTGATCCGCTTCGCCCCTGGTCCCCGCCTTACGGGCGCTACCAGGTAACGCCCACTCTCTCCCGGAGAAATCGTCAACACGCAAAGCAACAAGCGGCCGCTCCTGTGCATCGCAGGGAGGAGCGAGAGCGGCCACCGCAGGGTGCTGAAAAACGAGTTTTTCAGCACCCTGCTATTGACCGGTCAATAGTTCCAGCACATCGGTGGGCGGAAGACCTTACGAGTTTCTGCGCTTTGAATCACGCTGAAGTTCCCGGGATGGTTCCTGCGCCCTCCTCGGGTGGATCATAATCTCGTGCAGCGCCTGGCTTAGCTCCTCGAGCTGATAGGGTTTCGCAATCCTCGTTCGAAACCCATATTTTTCATACTCTGCCATGACTGGATCGGTAAAATAACCGCTCGATACAATCGCATTTACGTCGGGGTCAAGCTTCTTTAGCGTTTCAATGCACTCTTTCCCGCCGATACCGCCTGGAATCGTTAAATCCAAAATGACGACGTCAAATGGCTGGTGGGTCTGGCCTGCCTCCTGGTACAACACGATCGCTTCATTGCCGTCACGCGCTAGCGCGACGTCATAGCCTAGATAGCTGAGCTGCCTTTCCAGCACATCTCTTATCGCCGCCTCATCGTCCATGACCAGCACTCTACCTTGGCCTCGGTGAATTTTCTTTTCGGCTTGCGGCGACTCCGTCTTTAACGGACCTGCACGGTTTGACGCCAGCAGGTAAACAGTAAAGGCCGTCCCTATACCCGCTTCGGATTCGACTTCGATTTGACCGCCATGTTGCTTGATAATTGAATAAGTCGTAGCAAGACCCAAACCGCTGCCCTGTTGCTTGGTGGTAAAATAGGGATCAAAAATCTTGTCTAAATCATCTTCAGGGATGCCAACCCCTGTATCTTGAATCATCAATTTGACATACCGGCCTGCCGACAAATATTGATTACCCTCGCTGACCTGGATATTCTCCGCGGTTATTTTGAGTACCCCGCTTTCCGGCATGGCTTGCTTGGCATTAATCACCAAATTACTGATCGCTTGACTTAATTGACCGGTATCAAAATCAACCTGACATAAGTTTTCCGGAAAAGCAATCTCACAACGTATGTTCGATCCGCGCAGGGCAAATTGAGTGGTATGAGTAACGAGCTCGGAAATCGAGGCGGTTTGTTTGATTGGAGCGCCGCCCTTGGCAAACGTCAGCAGTTGTTGTGTTAAATCCCGGGCGCGCGCAAACGCCTTTTCTGTCTCTGCAAGCAACTCGTAGGCTTCATTTTTTTGACCAATACAGATTTTGGCCAAGGAAACGCTCCCTAAAATAGCGGTCATAATGTTGTTGAAGTCATGCGCGATACCGCCTGCGAGTAAACCGACGGACTCAAGGTTTCGCGCCCGCAACACTGCTTCTTCCATCTTTCGTTCACTTGTTACGTCGCGGAACACAAGCACCGCGCCGATGACCCTCCCGTCTTTATCGTGAATAGGCGCGCCGCTGTCGGCAACAACTCGTTCGCTGCCATCCTTTGCGATTAAAATAGCATGACGAGGAAGACCAAAAGCGGCGCCGCTTAGCACTTGGTCAATCGGGCTGTCGTGTCGCTGGCGGGTATGGCCATCGACGATTTGAAAAATATGCCCTATTGGCTTCCCAAGCGCTTGTTGCCGTGTCCAGCCTGTCAGTTGCTCCGCAACTTTGTTTAGGAGTGTCACTCTCCCACCAATGTCGGTGGTGACCACGCCGTCACCGATGCTGTATAGTGTGACCGATAGCCGCTCTTTTTCCGCCGCGAGAGATTCTTGAGCGAGCACTCGCTGTTGAATTTCTTGTTGCGCGAGTTCGTAAAGACCTGCATTGTCAACGGCAACCACGCAACGTCGGGCAAGCTCTTCCGCCAATGCGAGATCTTCGGGCCCATAATGCCGTCCGGATTCGGCGGTGACAAAAGTTATCACACCCAGCGTATAACCTCGCGACTGCAGCGGCACGCATAGGTACGAGCGGAGTTTAAGCGCGCGTAACAACCGCAGATGATCTTCGTCCTTTGCCCCGGCAACCAGCATTTCATCGGTGATGTCATCAATAATCTCAGGCCTATTTGTCCGAATGACCTTATATGGTCCGGCAGACGCTTCTCGTTGAGGCGGATAACGCCGGCTCAGCTCGATAGCGATTTCCTCTTGTTTTGAATCGATATGCGCAATTTTCACGCGCTTAAGCAGCTGATCCTCGCTTACAATATCGACTACACAATAATCCGCAAAAAAGGGGACGCTGAGACGCGCTATATTCGCGAGCGTGGTCTCGTAGTTGAGAGATGCGCCCAATAGCGCTGAGGCTTCAGCCAGGAAGTTCGATTGCTGATGCGCTTTTTCTACTTGCGCTAATAGTTTAAGGCGTTCCTGTTCGACGCGCTGACGCTCATGAATCTCTTCTTGGAGCGATCGATTCGTTGCCTCTAGGGCGGCGGTGCGCTCATGGACGCGGCGTTCGAGCTCGATGTTAAGCTGGCGAATTTTCTCTTCAGCCTCCTTGCGCTCGGTGATATTGCGTATTATCCCACTGAAGTACAATTGCCCGCCGGCTTTCCAGGAGCCGATTGCAACCTCAACGGGAACCTGCGTTCCATCCCGCCTTAGTCCGTTTAGCTGTAGCGCCCTGCCAACAATGGAAGACTGTTCCGTTTCGTTAAATTGTCTCAGGCCTTTCTGGTATTGCTCGCGATATTCCGGCGCTATGATGCGAAAAAGCGATTGGCCCAGCATCTCGTCTGCTTGGTAGCAAAACAACATTTCTGCACCTTGATTCCAAGATAAGATAATGCCTTGATCGTCAGTCGATATAATCGCGTCGCAAGCTGATTCCGTCACGGAGCGGAATTTCAGCTCTGAAACCCGCAGGCTGTCTTCAGCACGCTTGCGTTCGGTGAGGTCCCGCGTCACTTTGGAAAATCCAACCAGGACTCCGTCTTGATTACGCAGCGCTGTGATGACCACGTTCGCCCAAAATAATGAGCCATCCTTGCGCACACGCCAGTCCTCGTCTTCAAAATGACCAAACGCCATGGCGTCTTGCAGTTCACGCTCCGGCTTGCCGCTTAAGACGTCTTCCTCGGGATAGAACTTGGAAAAGTGTTGGCCAATGATTTCAGACGCCTCGTAGCCCTTGAAACGCCTTGCGCCTTCGTTCCAAGTCGCGATATAACCCTGCGCATCCAACATAAAAATGGCGTAATCTGTTACGCCTTCGACCATGAGACGGAAGCGCTGCTCACTTTTCTTAAGCGCATCTTCAACATGCTTGCGTTCAATGAGATGGCTGAGTTGCGTTCCTATATGAACCATAAGCTCAAAGACAAACTTATCCGGCCTGTTTATGTCAACGGAAAAGAACTCAAGGGCACCAACAATTTCGGTTCCTACTAACAAAGGAAAAGCGAAGCCCGTTTTGAACCCCGCTGCATTAGCTAAGGCCGATCGCTGAAAATCCGGGGACTCGCTCAAATTCTCTATCCAGAACGGTTGTCGAAGCGCCAGCACCTTGCCCGGTAAGCCCTCACCTTTAGGAAAGCGCATTTTGGACGATGCCTCTTCAAATTCGCGAAATCGCCCCTCGTTGCGCTGCCTGTAGATCGGCGTGAATACCAATTCTTTCGATGAGCCGGGCGGACACAAATAAAGATAACCCGTAGACCAATGCATTAATGCGCAAATTTTGTCGACGGCAAGCCCAATCGCCTGTTCCATTGTGTTTGCTTCATTCGCCGTCATGGCGATGTCAGTTAACAATTTAAAAAATGGCGTTTTTACAGCGATGGACATTAATCTTGCTCTCCCTTTTTACTTTAAAAAAACTGGATGTTTCGGAACAAATGGCGATCTACGCGTCTTGCGCATGCCTTACCAGGTATTCTACTTTCTAGCAGGGTGATGAAAAACAAGTTTTTCATCACCCTGCTAGCACGAGCTGCCACCAGTCGCGCCGGCATAATCTCACAATACAGTATTATAAATAAATCTTATATAATGAGATCTTATACAAGCGTGGGCAGGCATCTAGCTCGACCGCCTGCCGGTGACGAATTCTTTCATAATGATTAGGTAAGGAGTAAGGATGAAGCTGATTAGTTATAGTTATCATCGGAAGGAGTGTTACGGCGTCGTTTCGAACGCCTGACCACCAGCAAAAGCGTCTTTACCTCGATAGCGAGCACCTCATCCTGGGATCGTCGCCCGGAGCAACATGGAAGGAATTCAAGGCGTCGTTGCGGCAGATTAGGCACCGGGGCTACGCCATTTCGGTGGCGGAGGTAGACGCCGGGGTATTCGGCATCGCCGCGCCGGTTTTCAGTCCAGACGGCAAAGTGATTGGCAGCATCAGCAACGTTCGCCCGGTGAGCCGGCTCGATAAGGCAAAATGGACGCAAGAGGGCCGGTTGTTGACCGAAACTGCCAAACGCATCTCGGAGCGGATCGCGGCAGTCGTGGGCAAGAGAACCTTGAGCAAGTAAAGAGGTTTATATGTCTACACCCAAACCATTCACCGCTTCGGTTCTGGTGGTGGGTGCCGGCCCCACCGGACTCACACTGGCAAACATCCTCGGCCAGGAAGGGGTTTGTACCATCCTCATCGACCGGAAACCTGCAACCGTCGCAGAACCCAGGGCGGTGTCAATTGATGATGAATCGCTCCGTACCATGCAGGCGATCGGGTTGCACGAGGTGGTGTTAAAGGACGTAGTCCCCGGCTACGGCGTCCACTACTTCACCAAACCGGGTGGCCGGTGCTTCGGCAAAGTTGAACCTACTGTCAGCGAGTACGGCTTCCCCAGGCGCAACGCCTTCCGACAGCCGCTGTTCGAAGCAACACTATTGGAGGGGTTGCGGCGCTTCCCTTCGGTTCGCGTCCTGTTCGCGCATACGCTGGAGCAGGTGCTCCAGGACGCAGAGGGCATTGCTGCAACCGTGAGCCGCCCTGACGGCAGCCGGATCGAGCTGCGCGCGCGTTACTTGGCCGCCTGCGACGGCGGCAGAAGCCCGCTACGCAAAATGAACGGTGTCAAGATGGTTGGATCGAGCTTCGAAGCCCGCTGGCTGGTCATCGACACCGAAAAGGACAATGATCCGTTCTGGCAAACCAGGGTGTACTGCGACCCCGGCCGGCCGGTGGTCGAGGTGCCCGGCCCGCACCATACCCGCCGATTCGAACTCTTGCTGAGATCGGATGAGCAGGAAGACGAGGTAATGCGACCGGAGCGGATTCGCGAGCTCCTGCGGCCGTTTCGGGGAGAGCAGGAAACGCATGTCGTGCGCAGGATCGTGTACACGTTTCATGCCCGCGTGGCCGACCAATGGCGCATCGGGAAAATCTTCTTGGCGGGCGACGCGGCGCACCTCACCCCGCCCTATGCAGGCCAGGGTATGAACAGCGGCATCCGTGACGCCCATAACCTTGGATGGAAGTTGGCGGCAGTGGTGCAGGCGAAGATGGGCGACGTCGTGTTGAATTCGTATGAAACCGAACGGCGCGCCCACGCCTGGTCGCTGATCCAGTTGGCGCTGAATCTTGGTGTGGTGATGGCGCCTAAGAGCCCTTGCCGTGCGTTCCTGCTGACGTGGTTTTTCACCCTTGTTGGCTTCATTCCTCCGCTGCGCGACTACTTCCTGCAGATGAAGTTCAAACCCAAACCCCGCTTCAAGAGCGGTTTGATCATCGCTGACGGCAACACGCTCAGCGGACGCATGCTGCCACAGCCTCATGTCACCACCGCGGATGGCGATCAACAACCGCTTGATAACATGATCGGTGCCGGGTTCGCCCTGATTTCGTATGGAACGGAGGACAGCGGTATACTCGACCACTTGTGCCATCCGTTATGGGACCACCTTGCCGCCGTGCGTGTGTTCATTGCCAGTCCAGGTTCGGGCCGTTCGGAATCGGTGCCGCCGGGTAGTAGGTACCGGTCGGTCGTCGACCACGATAACGTTCTTGCCTCGCTCCTGGATGATTACCGGGGAAAGATTATCCTTTTGCGGCCGGACCGATACGTCGCCGGCGTGTTTTCGGGAGAAGAAGAAGCCGGGTTTGCTGACCGTTACGCGCGGCTCCTTAGCGCCGACACCCGATTGCCAGCGGGCGGCAGCCAAATCCCGGCAGCGTCGGCACACAACAAGAAACTTGCAATCAATTGATTGGGGTACGACGTGGAAACCTTACAAACAACAACGCCTGCCAGACTGCATCATCTGCATATCACCAGCGAGGATCCCGAACGCCTCAGCGAATTCTATGTGCGCATGCTCGGGCTGACCGTTTCGCGATTGAAACAGGGCATGTATGTCCTTACCGGGGGACAGCGAGCCATTGTGATCAGTCAAGGCCCGGGCCGGTCTTTGTCCTTCGCCGCCTACGCGGTCGAAAATTCCGACTCGCAGGCGCGGCTACGCAATCGGCTCGTCACTGCTGTCTGCAATCTCGAGGATATTCGCTCGCCTCTGCTGCAACCAGGATCTTTCGCCATTGCCGATCCGCAGGGCCGCCGCACCATATTCGGCGTAGCTGAAGGGGATCGACATACCGATGCACTACCGGCGCGTTTGCAGCACGTGGTGTTCCAAACAACGATGCTCGAGGCCGTGGTCAAGTTTTACGTCGAGAAGATCGGGTATACCGTCTCAGACACGGTTGTCAATGATGATAACCGGCTAGTAGTATGCTTCCTGCGGTCTGATGACGAACATCACAGCCTGGCGTTCTTTCGTGGTTCGCAGGATGAATTGGATCACCATTGCTATGAGACCAGCGGCTGGAATGATATCCGCGATTGGGGAGACCGCTTCGCGAAGGAGCGTATTCCGATCTTTTTTGGTCCCGGCCGGCACGGTCCAGGCAACAATCTCTTCTTCATGGTGACCGACACGGACGGCAACCGACTTGAGTTTTCCGCGGAGCTGCAAACAGTTTCGCCGGGGCAACCGCCAAGCATTTGGCCCGACAATGAGTACACGCTCAACTCCTGGGGGCGTGCCTGGATCAGGACCTGAGGAGAAACAGAATGGCGGATATCCAACTTACCCTCGCCATCGGCGAGTATGACCACGTGCGCGACCTGCTCGACGGTACCGTGCGCGTCGCGGGTGTTGACCTCACCGTGCTGCGCCTGCAGCCGGAGGAGATTTTCTACCGCTTCACGCGCTACCGCGAGTGGGACGTGTCCGAAATGTCTTTCGCCAAGATCGTCTCGCTTGCCTCGCGCGAGGACAAGAGCTTCGTCGCGATCCCGGTGTTCGTCTCGCGCGTGTTTCGCCACTCCTCGATCTATGTGCGGGCGGACGGCGGCATCGTTCGGCCCGAGCAGCTTGCCGGCAAGCGCATCGGCGTGCCGGAGTGGGCGCAGACCGCTGCGGTCTACTCACGCGGGATGCTTGCGCACGAATACGGCGTCGATCTCAAGTCTATCCACTGGCATCAGGGCGGGGTCAACCAGGCGGGACGCGCCGAAAAGGCGAAGCTCAAGCTGCCCGAGGGGCTGCGCTATACTGTGGTGCAGGATCGTTCTCTGTCGGATATGCTGCTCGCGGGCGAGCTCGACGTCGTCCTTTCGGCGCGGACGCCGGCACCGTTTGAAGCGGGCGATGCCCGCGTGCGTCGCCTGTTCGAGGACTACCGCACGCTGGAACTCGCCTACTGGAAGAAGACCGGCATCTTCCCGATCATGCACGTGCTGGCGATGCGGCACGAAGTCTACGAGCGCCATCCCTGGGTGGCGATGAACCTGGTCAAGGCGTTCGAGGAGGCGAAGAATCGCAGCCTTGTGCGTGCTTCGGACATCACCGCTTCGTTCTTCCCGCTGCCTTGGACGCCGGACCACGCGCGACTGTCGCGCGAGCTGCTGGGCGCGGACTTCTGGCCCTACGGCATCGAGCCGAACCGCAAGACGCTGGAAGCCTTCACCCAGTACGCCTTCGAGCAGGGCGTGTGTCACCGTAAGATGGCGGTCGAGGATCTTTTTCCGCCGGAAGTGCAAACCAGCTTCAAGGTTTAGTCGCAAAGCCGATGGCCTGTCTCCACTAACTAGACTGTCGATGAGCCAGGGCGCTTATGCTTAACTATACTTAACTAAATACTTATCTAGATAAGGAGAACAATGAAATGAACCATTTACGAGTATGGGGGGGTAATTTTCTGCTTGCTTTATTGATTGGCTTGCTTGTAACTGCCTGTGAACAAGAACAGAAAAAACCAACCAACCGGGATATCTATCTTTATCAGGATTCGGATCGCAATCAAAAGCTGATAGCCAAGGCAAAACAAGAGGGCAACGTGATGATTTATACCTCAATGCTGCCCCAAGATTTAACGCCGATCAGCGAGGCGTTTGAAAAGAAATACGGTATTAAAGTAACGTCTTGGCGGGCGTTGCCGGAAAAGGTATTACAGCGCGCGGTTATCGAAGCCAAGGCGGAACGGTATCAATTTGATGTGCTGGGAATTAACGGGCCGGGTATGGAGAGTGCCTACCAGGAGAAGCTTTTAGAGCAGTTCTATAGTCCCGCATTAAAAGATATTAATCCAGAGTTTTTCCCCAAACACAAATATTACGCGCCCGACCGGGTAAGCCTGTTTGTGGTGGGCTACAACACCAAGCTTGTGAAACCGAAAGATGTGCCCAACTCCTATGAGGATTTGCTGAATCCAAAATGGATAGGCAAGTTTGCCATCGAAGCCTCCGACATTGATTGGTTTATGGCGGTGGCCAAAGCAATGGGGGAGGACCAAGGCATCGCCTATTTTAAAAAGCTCGCCGCTATGAATCCGGTGCTGCGTAACGATCATACTATACTCGCAGAGGTAATCGGATCCGGTGAAATTCCGCTTGCGTTAAATGTTTATAATCAAGCAGTCGAGAGGGTGAAAAAGAAAGATGTCCCCATCGAGTGGAAACCCTTGCAACCGGCGTTCGGCCGCGCCAGCGGGATTGGCTTATCTAAAGATGCGCCGCATCCTTATGCCGGGTTATTGCTGGTTGATTTTATCCTTTCCAAAGAAGGCCAGGAGATTCTCAGAGACCGCGATCGTATCCCGGTCAATTTAACGGTAGACAGTCCTTTGAGTAAATTTAACTATCAGCTCGTTGATTCGACGCTTAGCCCGGAAGAACGGGAGAAGTGGACCAAGCTTTGGTCTGATCTATTTTTGGGCGGCAAAACCCTGACGAAGGCGAAAGAAAAATAAATTGGCTTTTATCTTGGTCGCCATCATTTTCCACCTCACTCGCTTGACAAAAGAGACACCACATTCAAAAATGAACGTGTTCGAAAAAGCGGATTAACGAATTGAAGAGGTCCGTCAGGAAGGTTGGATCCAAGGTGCAATGGCAACGTGTGCCGCCGGGTGCGGTCGTTCCTGGGGAGCATTCCATCACCGGTCCACGGCTCTCCCAAGTGGAAAAGATTTCTCATAAGAACGCCGGGCGCATTCTGGGCCTTTAGACTCCCTGAGAGTCCGTTTATGGGCCACCCGCGCGGCGCCGGGTACAGCGAGCCGACAGAGGGGGAAAACGATGATCGATAAAATCTTCGAGCAGGTGATGCGCACGATCGAGCGCGGGCTCGCAATCGGATTTATCGTCGCCGTGTGCCTCAACTTTGCCAACGTTATCGGCCGTTATGTCTTCGGACGTTCGATCCTTGGTGTCGACGAGGTACAGATCTTCATCATGGTCTGGATGGCGTTCCTGGGCGCGGTGGTGGTCACGTGGCGCAATCAACACCTGCGGATGGACGTGCTGGTTCAATTCTTTCCGGAGCGGATTCGCACATTGCTTAAAACGACGGAGCTCGTACTTCTCTTGTTCCTCGCCGGTTTCGTCTTGCTCCACTCGTCGCGCTATGCGGGCCAAATGATGGTGCTTGGAAGAAAGAGCGACATGGCCGGGATTTCGATGTGGATTCCACACAGCGCGGTCGCGGTGGGATTCGGCCTGATCGCGCTCATCGCGCTTTGGCGCGTAGTCCAATTATATGGCGGGGGCGGGCGGATGACCTCTGAGCAAGCGGAGAAGACGCTGAAGTCATGAGCTTCGCGCTCGGCGTAGTGCCTGTGGTGCTGCTCCTCCTCGGGTTCCCGATTTTCCTGGTCCTGCTTACCTCGGTGACCGTGGCACTGATGTTCTACATGAAGGTGCCGCTCGCCGCGCTGCATCAGAACCTTTATGGCTCGATCGACGCCTTCGCACTGCTCGCGATCCCTTTTTTCATCTATGCCGGCGAACTGATGGGACGCGGCAGCGTCGCGCAGCGCATCGTCGACGTCGTGCAGGCCGGGATCGGCTCGGTCCGCGGCAGCCTGGGCGTGACGACCGTAGGAACTTCGGCGATCTTCGGTGCGATTTCAGGCGTAAGCGCGGCCACCGTAGCGACGGTCGGCAAAATTATGCTTCCGGCGATGCGGCGCGCCGGCTACCCGGAGACACTTGCCGCCGGGCTCATCACCGCAGTCGGCGCGATCGACATCATTATCCCGCCGAGCATCCCGATGATCGTCTACGGCACCGCGGCGGAGGAGTCGGTGCCGCGGCTTTACGCCGCGGGCGTCTTTCCGGGGCTGTTAATCGCGCTCATGCTCGCGCTTTACGTCGTGTGGTATGCCAAGCGCAACGGGATCGAGGCGGGCGCGCCGTTCCGGATCGATGTTTTCCTTCGCGCCGCCGGCCGCGGCGTGTGGGCGCTGGGCGCGCCCGTCATTATCCTCGGCGGCATCTATGGCGGTGTTTTCTCGCCGACGGAAGCCGCCGGCGTTGCCTGCGTCTACGCTGCGTTCGTCACGCGCTTCGTCTATCGCGAGCTCGGCTGGCGCGATATCGTCGAGGCGGCCGCCGCGACCGTACGCTTCACCGGCCAGATACTTATTATCGTGGCGTGCGCGAGCGTATTTGCCTGGCTGCTCACGGTGAACCAGGTTCCGGCCGCGATGGTCGCCTGGCTGGATTCGCTCCACGTGACCCCGTGGATGCTGCTGCTTGCGATCAACATCGGCTTGCTGGTTGTGGGATGCTTTCTCGACCCGCTATCGGCGATATTGCTGCTCAGCCCGCTGCTGGTTCCGTTGGTGAAGGCAGTGGGCATCGACACCGTCCACTTTGGCATCGTGGTCACCGTGAACCTGGCGATCGGCTTGTTTCATCCCCCCTTCGGCATCAACATTTTTGTCGCCCAATCGGTCCTGGGCTTGAAGCTCGGGGTCATCTATCGCGGCATTATTCCATTCGTGCTAATTTACCTGGTCGCCCTGATTTTGATCACCTACATACCGGAGATTTCACTTTCCGGAATGCGGCTCCTGCTCAGCACGGGTTGAGCACGGCTTTCCATAAAACCTAAGATGAGGAGACGATAACATGAAGATCACGATGTTGGGCCGTTTGGCCGCGGTGTTGGCGGCGGGTGTTTTCGCCGTGGGAGCGGCGAGCGCGGAGGAGTTCACCATGAAGCTTTCATCGCCGACCATCAACGACGTCGTGCACGAGTGGATGAAGACGTTCAAGGCCGGTGTGGAGTCGCGCTCGGGCGGGCGCATCAAGGTCGAGATCTATCCGGCGAGCCAGCTCGGCCAGATTCCCCGCACCGTGGAGGGGGTAGCCCTCGGCACTATCGAGATGACTCTCCCGGCGAGTGGATTTCTGGTCAGCTTGGAGCCACGTTTTCAAGTGTTCGATGCGGTGGGCGTATTCAACGACATGCGTCACGCCATGCGCGTGCTCAACGACGAGGACATCCGCAAGCGTCTGGCGACCTTCGGCGCCGACAAGGGCGTGGAGCCGCTCAGTATCCTCGTGAACAGCCCAAACGCCCTGTTGTCGCATAAGCCGGTACGCGCGTTGGCCGACTTGACGGGACAGAAGATCCGGGTTCCGGGCGGGACCCCGCTGAACATCGAGCCGTTCAAGAAGCTCGGCGCCTCGCCGATCTCCATGCCGCTCGGTGAGGTACTGCCGGCGTTACAGAACCACACGATCGATGGGCTCGTTGCGGCCGCCACAGTTTATACCGCCTTTAAGTACTACGACATTGCCAAGGGGCTCACCTATTTGCCGTCGTCGTTCCTTTTCGTCCCGGCGCTGGTCAACCGGAATTTCATGAAATCGCTCGGACCGGACCTCGGTGCGATCGTCCGCGAAGAGGCGCGCAAGGCCGACGCGGTCGTGTCCACGTGGGGGGTGGAGGACTTCGAGCGCACGCGCAAGACCTGGGAGCAGCACGGGGGCGAAAACATCACGCTTCCGCCGGCGGAGGCGAAGCGTTTCATCGACGAGGTGACCGGCGTCATGGTGCCGATCCTATCGGCCAATCCGCAGATCAAGGCCGACTATGAGGCGTTCCTCGCGGCGGCGAAGAAGCATCGGCAGTGATTGCGGGGAATTCGCGGTTTCGGTAATCGTTACGTATAGCGGGCTTCGGCCTGCCGGTCAGCAGGGTGCTGAAAAACTTGTTTTTCAGCGCCCTGCGGTGGCCGCTCTCGCGCCTCCTGCGCTCCCGCGGCACTTGGGCTTCCTGCCCGTCGCGGTATAGGGACGTACCGCCATTCCTCAATCACTTAAGTGATTGAGGAATGAAGCAAAGCCCCCTTATATTACGATATTATATACTTGACATACCTTAATTATGGGATCAAAGTTAGGCTGTGACAGGCCGGTATTAACTAAAGAAATGATACGCGCCGGGTGTGAAGTCTTGGCGCGTTGGCATTTCTATGACTCAAATTGGGTCACGGAAGAACAGACCGTTTCCGAGATTTGGGAGGCTATTTGGGACTCAAGAATTTCTGAAAAAACACGAAAAGCTCATAGCGGCCATCGCTAACTCTTTTTGCAATATCCGCCAATTTATGCGCACTCAAAGAACCTTGGCGGCGTGAATTAGACCGCACTGCTTTTGCGTCCTGCTCTAGTTCTCCTTTGGCTATTGAAGCCAACGTGATTTTGCCGGGTATCCAGAAGCCATGAATTGCAAGAGTCCTATCGCTATTGGCTTGCTTTATTTCTCCAATGAGTTCTGATAAAACTAGTTTTCTTTTTTTAGATTTGAGTTTAATCATGCCTAGCTCTTTTAACAGATTAAGCTTTGAATCAAGCATAAATTTCTCTAAGAATATTTCGCCTTTTTTCCTTGTAAGGCCGGAAAGTTTGTAAATAAGCGTTTCGACAATATCTTCTAAATAGGCAGACTCTACGGCTATAGATCCAATTGCGGCGAGTTGCTCTGTGGTAAGGACAGTTTGCGACATTATTTTGTTTATATCTTTAGCCATGAAAAAGACTACTAAGAAAGAGAAGTCGGAAATTCCCAGTGTACCATTTGATGAGGCCGTTAAGCGTCTATGGAAATCGCCGCCTCAGCCGAAAATAAGTAAAAAGAAATCAAAAAGGAAAGCTGACAAATAATTGTTATGAAGACCCGGAGGACCTTGCGGCCCTCCGGGGTAATGCTACGCTAGAAGTAAGATGATAAGAATGATTGCGCTAACAATCGCCTTCTCATCTAGTTCTAACTTTACCGTTAACTTTGCCATAGTGATATTCCAGGATGGCGCGGTTGACGGGGCCCCATCAGCCGCAGTTGTAACTGTGGCCGGATGGCATATTTATCGAGCCTTGACCGGGCTCTATCTCATCCTGTAGATCAAGCAGGAATTGATTTTCGACGAGTAGTCTTAAGCCGATCAAATATTCCCTGTTTTTCGCTTTTAACGTGACTCGCCACGGAGGGAAAATTCGACGATTTAAGGTTCGCCATTAGCCAGCCGTGGGGGCCGACACAAGGGGTCCCACGACCCCTTAATGCAGCCTTCGGGTAGTCGGTCCTGTAGGGTCCCGGCGCCCTTAGCTGCATATCTGCTTAATTTGCACCCATTTCAATTTTTTGGCAATTAATCCCCCGATAGGTTAAGAAGAAATCAAAAAAGAAAACCGGCAAATAGCCGGTTTTTATTTCTTTATTCTGTTCTCAATGAAACTTAGGAGATCGTCCAGTGATTCCTGATACTCAGCAGAAAGCATATCGGAATATTCAGCAGGAATGTCTTTTAGAACAATTTTCGAGTGTTCTTGTCGAAGGGATGATAATTTCTCCCGAAGGGCTTGAGCAGCGCTTGGTGAACTGTTTGCCAGCCCGCTATAGAGCATTGCCACAAGAACCTGCAAAGCCTGAATCTGAGTCTTTAATCGGAAAATTTCTAACTCTTGTTCGGTCATTTTCCATCCTTAAGCGGTTTGGTTAATCCGCCGATAGGTTAAACGTTTCCCGCTGATTCCCTTAAGCGCATTATCTGCACGCTCGGAATCGGTTACTTGGCGATGATTCCACTTGAAATCAAACTCATGTGCGTAACGCTCGATATGCTGCTCACTGATATGATGAAACGTCCCGATCAGGCCGCGTTTGAACAAACTGAAATAGCCTTCAATCGTGTTTGTGTTAGCGTTGCCGCGCACGTACTCGCCCGCGCTATGGTTTACGACTTTATGGCTCGCAAACTCTTTGCTGAGTCCATGGTACGCGCCATGTTCATCAGTCATCAAGTGGGCATCCTTGGCGATATGGGCGCGAAGAATCGGCTTGAGCGTTTTGCCGTCCACGCGCTTGACGTGAAAACTGCGAACATTGCCGCCACGCTCGACAAGAGAAACAATCTTCATCTTGTGCTGATAGCCACGGCCTTTTGTGCGTTTGATTTTTTTCTTATTGCCCCAGAAAGTTTCGTCTGCTTCCACGATGCCGCCGTTACCGCCGAGCATGCCGGACGGATTGTTGGTCATCGCTTCGCGGATACGGTGGCTTAGGAACCAAGCACTTTTATAAGTTATGCCAAGCGTTCTATGTAATTGATGGCTGCTTATTCCTTTCTTGGATGAGCACATCAGATAAACCGCCATCAACCACTTGTTAAGTGGAATCTTGGAGCGTTCAAAAAGTGAGCCTACTGTCACGGTAAACGGTTCAAGGCAGTCCTTGCACTTGTATAGGCCAGGACGTGTCGTTTTGCCGTTCAATACGTAATGATCGCCAAGGCTTCCGCAATGTGGGCAGATAGGGCCATCGGGCCATACCTGAGATTCTAGGTATTCGCGGGCCTTATCGGGATCGTGAAAATGTGGAGCGGAAAGATTAGACTTAGCCATATAATTATCCTCTGTATGGCTAAAGTATGGGCTAGTTCTTATGGTATGTCAAGTATATAATAGCGTTATATTACAGGGCCATGCTGTGCAGGATGCACGAATGCCGGTCGCTCTCGGCATCCTGCCTCCCGCGACACTTGCACCTCCCTGTGCGTCGCGAGCGCAGGGAGGCGCAGGAGCGGCCGCTTTTTGCTTTGCGTGTTGAAAAGGCCACGGATGGACTTTTTCAACAACCTACATAGTCAACCGGCAAATGCTGCCTTCACTGCTTCGGGGACTGCTACCGCCTTAATACGCGTTTCATCTTCCGGATACGTCGCAACAAATACGCGCGTTTCGCTACCTTCGGCCAAGACACTCGCCCCTCGTCGCACCGTGTGCTTGACCACGAAAGTCTTGCGGCCCCACTCAACGATCGTGGATTCGATTTGCAGGGTTTCCCCGAAGGTCGCAGACATCAGGAATTTTGCATGCGCCTCGAGGAGCGGAACGCCGATGATACCGTACCTCGCTTTCAGCTGTTTCCAACTTTGACCCGCGACATCAAACAGATGGCACGTACCGGCGTCGAACCACCGGTAGTAGTTGGGGTAGAAGACGATCCCTGCCGGATCGCAGTGGCCAAATTCAACAACGACTTCGTGGATGTTTGAACGCATTATGTGGACATCAGCCGGGGGCCTTCCCTATTCACAGCCGGTATCAGCGTAACGCCGATGGGAGTGCGAACATCTTCGCAAATATAGGCAGTGGACATCTCAGTAATCTCTTGCTCGAGTTAAGAGTGGCGAATTGGCCGCGTTCTAAAGACCGAGCACGCGCTCGGCGTTTCCGTGGAACACCCGTTCCATAATGTCGTCCTTATAGCCGAGTTCGCCCCATTCGCGCAGCAGGCGATCATAAGGGATGCTGGGATAATCGCTGCCGAACATAATCTTATCCTTTAATCTGCTCCGAATGTCGACTTTCAACTGGGGGGGAAAATATTTTGGCGCCCAGCCCGATAGTTCCCAGAAGACGTTGCCCTTGTGCATAACCACCGCGGTCATCTCGTCGACCCAAGGCCAACCCGGATGCGCGGCGATGATCGTCAGGTTCGGAAAGTCGGCTGCCAGCTCGTCAATTGCCGCGGGATGCGCGTGCCGGATCTTGGCGCCCATCCCGCCGGGCATGCCCGCGCCCATCCCGGTCGTGCCCACGTCGATCATCACCGGCACTTTTAATTCGTCGATGACTTCAAACAGCGGGTAGAGGCGCCGGTCATTGACCGCAAAATGCCCCATGATGGGATGGAAGTGAAACCCGAGCATACCCAATTCCTGGATGGCATGCTGGGCCTCGCGAATGGCGATCTCGCCCTTGAAAGGATCGACGGCGCCCCAGGATTGAATGATCCGGTGCGGGTGGCGCTTTTGCATTGCCGACACGAAGTCGTTCGAACAGGGAGGTGTAGCGACTGTCGTCTCCAGGTCGAGCGCCACCAGCACCGCCTCGACGCCCGCCTCCGTGAAATCCTTGATGACCTCGTCCTCGCTCTTGGCGGCCCAGGACCGATTCCAATATTTGGCGAGCGCATCGACATAAGGCTGCTGGCAGGCAATCCACTCCTTGGAGTTTGGGTAACAATGAAGATCAATGATTCTCATCGGATTCGCATAAATGGCAGAGCCGTCAGCGGGATGCTCTCTTGCCGCTTGGCTCTGACGCGATTTTTGCCGATATCATCTCCACCAGCTTCTTCTTGGACACCTTACCGAACGTCGACAGCGGAAAATCCGGCAGAATTTCCAGACGCTCGGGGAGCTTATACTTGGCGATTTCCTTGCCGAGCAGGAAGTTCTTCAGCTCGTCGAAGCTCAGGCTCGCACCCTCGCGCAACAAGGTGCAGGCACACATGCGCTCGCCCAGATCGGGATCGGGGACGGGAATGCAGGCGACGTTTTTGACCGCGGGATGCGACAGAATGAGATTCTCGACCTCTTCGGCGCTGATTTTTTCTCCGCCGCGGTTGATCAGGTCCTTCTTTCGTCCCTCGACAATGTAGTTGCCGGAGACATGCTGGCGCATCAGGTCCCCCGATCGGTAGAAGCCGTCAGAGGTAAACACGCGGGCATTGTACTCCGGCACGCCGAAGTAGCCGCGCAGGGTGTACGGGCCCCGGCAGCACAGTTCGCCTGCTTCACCGAAGGGCACTTCATTGCCGTCGTCATCGAGCAGCCGCACCTCATCATCCGGGGACACCGGACGCCCCACCGTCTCCAGGCGCACGTCTTCCGGGTCGTCACGCCGGACAAACATCAAGAGTCCCTCGCTCATGCCGAAGTTCTCCTGGATGAACGCACTCGGAATGAGCTTCTTGGCAAGCAGCCGAACTTCGGGCTGCAGCCGCTGGCCGCCGCTTTGAATGACTTGCAGCGAAGACAGGTCGCAACGCGTTACCGCCGGGTCATTCAGCAACCGAATGAGGAGCGCAGGAACCACCTTTAGATACGTGATCCGATGCTTCCGGATCAGCGCACACATGTCATCCGGCTTGGTGCTGGCGCTGATCACCACCTTCGCACCATGAAACATAAAGCCCTGAATGCCGGGACAGGCAAGCGGCAGGTTGTGCGCGATCGGCAGCACGATCAGCAAGACCGACTCTTCCTTGACCTCGCAGACGCCCGCGGCAAGCTTGGAGTTGTAGGCGTAGTCGTTATGGGTGCGCGGAATAAGCTTGGGAATGCCGGTGGTTCCGCCGGAAAGCTGAAAGATCGCCGGGTCGGTCGGGTCAATATGTATTTTGGAAAGCGCCGAGGCGGGTGGCCGGGGAGGCGTCGCGATCATTTCCGCGAGCGACATGAACCCCTCGGGTGCAGCGCCCAGAATAATGCCATGCTTCAATGTCGGGCTCTCCTTGCGGATACGATCGACCATGTCGGCATAGTCGAACTCGCATTGGCGGTCTGGAATAACGCAGGCGGTGGCGCCGGAAAGCGCCACGAACTGGCTCATTTCCGCATACCGGTGGGTGGTCAGGGCCGCAATCGGGATGCCACCCATTTTCTGAAGCGCAAAGTACAGAATCACAAACTCGGCCACGTTCGGGAGTTGTACCACCACCCGGTCCAGGGACTTGAGGCCGATGCTCAACAGGTTTAGTGCCAAGGTGTCGGATAGATGGTCGAGTTCGGCGTACGTCATTGACCGGTCGCGGTCGATCAACGCGACGCGGTCAGCGTAACGTTCGAACACGACCTTGAATTCTTGCGCCAGTGACTTATCGGCCCAGTAACCGCGCTCGCGGTAGCGCCGGGCAAACTCGGGTGGAAATGGAACAACTCCTTCCAGCATCGCTTTTCCCTCCGCTTAGGTTGTGGCCGCGTAGCCGCCGTCGATAACGACGACCTCGCCGTTCACGAACCGGTTGCTGGTCAAAAGATTAACCATCACCTCGGCCACGTCCTCGGGCGTCGCGCAGCGCCGCAGCGGCGTGCCCTTGGCGCGACGCGCCATCAGTTCCTGGTACTTGTCTTTCAGCATCCGCACCATCCAATCGCCCTCCATCCACCCGGGCGCCACCGCGTTAACGCGAATTTCCGGGGCAAGATTGTAGGCGAGGAGCTTGGTGAGGCTCACCACGGCGGCCTTGCTCGCGGCGTAGGGCAGCGGCTGCGGACCTGGGCGCAGCCCGACGATGCTGGCGGTATTGACGATGCTGCCGCCGGCTTTCTTCAGAAGCGGGACAGCGGCACGCGTGACTTGAAACATGCCGCGGACGTTCACTGCGAATACACGGTCCCATTCCTCGGCGGTCATCGCCTCGAAATCCTTAGGTCCAACCTCCGTTGTCGTGCCGGCGTTATTCACCAGTGCATCGAGGCGGCCAAACTCCCGCTCGACGGCGGTGAGCATCTTGCGCACCGACGGGTCATCGCTGACGTCACACTGAAACAGCAGCGTGTTCGCGCCTTTTGCCTGCGCGAGTCTCGCCGTTTCGCGGGCCGCCTGTTCGCTGCGGCTGTAGTTGATGACGACGTCAAAACCGGCATCGGCCAGCGCCACCGCCGCCGCGCGGCCGATGCCGGTGGCCGCGCCGGTGACCAACGCGACTTTTTTGTTCTGAGTCATGGCTCTCCATTGTACCAAAGGATCCTGCGAGTAACGTTTCTTGTAGCATCTCCGGGTTAGAGAAGCTCATCCAGGCTGCCCAACAGGAGCATCGAATTTCGAGCACGGAAGATGCGGCGATCATCGCCCGTCACATCTTTTTCGTGTTCTCTGCACATATTCGCTGGTGGATCGTCACTCCGCATCCAAAGCCTCTCGCCGGCTTGGCCGACTCGCGGGACCTGCTCGAACTGCAGATCAACGGGCTCCAACCTGCTCTTGACGCGACCAGAAGCTCGGTCAAGTTGTCCGTTTCTTCGAAATAAACGCTGGATCGACTCAGCAACGAATCCTAGCCAGGATGGCTTGCCCCTACGCCTTCAAGCGCGGAAGCAACGCGATCGCGTTATCGCGCTCGATCGCTTGCAGGTCGGCAGCCGAAAGCCCGAGCTTGGTCATGCCGACGGCGGTCGCGCCGATGGGCACGAACGGGTAGTCGCTGCCGAACATGATCTGCGACGTGGGGACGAGCTTCGTCAATGCCGCGATGGCGGACGGATTGGCCGAGTTGGCGATTTCGTAATGCAGCCGCTTCAACTCGTTTTCGACGCCGTTCGGCACTTTTTCGGCAAGGTCCTTGCGAGTGCCGCTCAAACGGGCGATGCGGCCGGCCAGCATCGGCACCGTTCCGCCGGCATGGGAAAAAATGAAGCGTATGTCCCGCAGGCGCGCCAAAGACCCGGAGAAAAGCAGACTGGTCACCGCCCGCGTCGTGTCGTGGGGAAACTCGGTCAATGTCTGCGGGACGTAGGCCATGAGATTCTGGCAGCAAATCGGCGCGGTCGGATGGAAATACACAACCGCCTTGCGGCGATTAAGCTCGTCGAACACCGGCGCAAAAGCGGGATCGCCGGGCCACTTATCGCCGTAACTGGTCATCAGACCGATCCCGTCCGCCTTAAGCACCTCCAGCGCGTATTCGATCTCCCGCAGACTGCCTTCTGTGTCGGGCAGCGGCACCGAGGCGAACAAGCCGAAGCGGCCCGGATAGTCTTTGATCAGCTGCGCTGCATAGTCGTTGCATTTGCGCGCCAGACTGCGCGCCGCCTGTACGTCTCCGAACCAGATGCCCGGGCTTGTAATCGAGACGATGGCGGTCGCAATCCCATTCTTATCCATCTCGGCGAGCGCCTTTTGCGGCGTCCACTCCGCCACCGCGGGAGGTAATATGCCCTGTACCTGGGCGAGAACCCGCTCCCGCGCTTCGGCCATGTAAACCGGCGGCATGATGTGGTGGTGCACGTCGATCAGGCGCGGCTTGGCGCCGGCAGCGGGCGTCTGCGCACGCAACACCCCGGCCGGCAGGATTGCGCTCGCCCCGAGCGCGGCGAGTGTGGTTAGAAACCGCCGTCTGGAAACACCGCACGCGCCCGATCGGCAGTCGTGCCCGTGGTGGTTGCCGATAGCGGCGATGCGAAGACTGTCATTATCGTGTGCCATGCTATTCCTCCACCGATATTGTCATTTGTTCATATACCTGAGCATATATAACACGTCGGCGGACCACCTTTAAAGCCCCTCCTGGATTTCCAGCAGCACGTCTGGCAGGGCGAGAACCGGAATAAACTTACTCGACCCCAGTTACCGCGAATGCCGCTTTTGCCGCCGGTGTCGTGAGGTAGCGGACGAACGCCTGCGCCACATCCACAGCAGCGCCGTCCGCCATGGCGGTCGCGGCATAAGCCGTATAGTTCTGGATCTCCGCCGGCAGCGGGCCAACGAGCTTCAACCCTTTCTTGCTGTACTCATTGATCTCGGTAGTCGCACCGAAGCCGATTTCGTTGCCCTTGCCCTTGATGACGTGATTGAGCACCGCCGGGCCATCCGGGTAGCGCGTGGTCTTGGCTTTCAGCTGCTCCGCGATTCCGAGCCGATCGAACAGGCCCGCAACATAGATGCCGGTCGAGGCCTGGTTGTAAACCAGTGATTCGGCGTCTAGCATGGATTGCTTGAACTCGTCCACGGTGGCGATGCCAGGCCTCGGCGCGCCATCACGAACGGTAATGCCCACACCGACGCGGCCGACGATGACGCGGTTCGCTGCCGCCGCTTTCCCGGCCTTAACCAGATCGTCGAGCACAGCGGGTGGCGCAATCACCACATCCACCGTCTCACCCTCGCCGATGCGTTTGCGGATCGCCGGTGCCGTGGCGAAGGTGGCCTTTACGCTGTGACCGGTTTCCCGCTGGAATGCATCGATCAGTTTCACCACACCAGGCTCGACCGCGCCTGCGCTGAGCAACTTGATTTCCGCTGCGAACGCGCCGGTCATTGCCATACATACGAGTAAAACAGTTGAAAGCAAAATCGATTTCATCGGTCCCCTCCTGCTTATTGTCATCATGTCAGATTTTCCGCCTAAGCCTGTTTCTCTCCGACTTACTGCCGCTACCCCAGATCCCGCATCTGTCGCCCTATCTCTACCCGAGCTAACCCGCTACAACAATACAACAACTGCATCGCCACCGCCACGCCGGATAGTGGCGTGGTTCGTGCGAGCACGTGCTCGCAACCACTCAGTACACGGAACAGTTAAACGCCTGCAGGTTTATGGGGCAGTCTCTACTGGAGCCACTGCCTAGGCACTGCACAAAAAAAAAGACCCCGCCGGGTGGCGGGGTCCTGTTTAAAACCTGCTTGCGCAGTGCTTGACGCTTTAGGCCGGCTGAACGTTTGTTGCCGACGGACCCTTGGGGCCCTGCTCCAGATCAAACTTCACCTGCTGGCCCTCGGCCAGACTTTTGAAGCCGCTACCCGCAATGGCGGAGTGATGCACGAATACATCTTTGCTGCCGTCCTGCGGGGAAATGAAGCCAAAACCCTTAGCATCGTTAAACCACTTTACTGTTCCTGTAATCACGAAAATACCTCTGTTTGGTTGAATTGCGATAATGTGCAGTTCATTCCTGGAAACAAAATTGCGGGAGTAACTACCGAAGATACTGGAGGCTTCCGAACTGACCACAAGAAGTGCACTGCAACAAGATAACTATACACAAATTTTTGCCAAAAACCACTACTATTTTCGGCCTATAGAAAGGGGCAAAACCCCCCCCCACCGACTCGGCGGCGGCGGCTGAAAGCGTCGCAACCTACAGCCCGATCAGGCAAACAGGAGGGCTGGCATAGCAAGCCGGAGAGCGATCGATACAGTCGCGGTCATGTTATCGTCCGCGGTGCCGCAGGACATTCACATTCGCGCTAATTCGGGGTAAGCTGCGCGGCGCGGCGATGTGGGAGGCGCCGGCCAAAACAACCATGAGCACCGCCAGGATTTACCTGCTGATCGTTGGCGCGCTAAAGAAGCCACATGAAACTCGCTAATGCCAAAGGCAAGACCCGGGCCGCCGTCGTTCGCGGGAAGCCCCACCGGATCGATATTCATCACCATCTCCTGCCGCCGAGTTATATCGCGGAAATAATCTCCCGGCGGGTTACCCCCACGCCCGCGTGGACGCCCGCGAAGTCGATCGAGGAGATGGACAAGAACGCCATCGCCACCTCCGTCGTATCGCTCATCCAGCCGGGCGTATGGTTCGGGGACGTCGCCCAGGGGCGCCGCCTTGCGCGCGAGGTGAACGAGTACGCGGCGCGGATGGTCATGGATTACCCGCGCCGCTTCGGCATGTTCGCCGTGCCGCCGCTGCCGGACACCGAGGGCAGCCTGCGCGAGATCGAATATGCCCTGGACACGCTCAAGGCCGACGGCATCGGCGTGATGACGAGTTACGGCGACAAATACCTTGGCGATCCGGCGTTCGCGCCGGTATGGGAGGAGCTTAACCGGCGCAAGGCGGTGGTATATACCCATCCCCTGGTGCCCGAGTGCTGCAAGAATCTCGTGCCCGAGGTGCCGCCGCCGACGATCGAATACGCGACCGATACCACCCGCACCATCGCGAGCCTGCTGGTCACCGGCACCGCCGCGCGCTTCCCGGACATCCGCTGGATCTTTTCCCACGCCGGCGGCACGACGCCGTTCCTGATCAGCCGCTTCACCCATTTGGAGACGATCATGAAGAATCGGGAGCAGCGATTGCCCAAGGGCGTGATGTACGAGCTGAAGAAGTTCTACTACGATACGGCGCAGGCGAACCATCCGGGGGCGCTGGCGGCGCTGATGCAGCTCGTGGCGGCGTCGCAGGTGTTGTTCGGCACCGACTTTCCGCTGCGCCCCGCCGCGGAAGTCGTCGAAGGGCTGACCGCATACCGGTTCAAAGCGAAGGAACTTCGGGCCATCGAACGCGACAACGCCCTCAGGCTGATGCCGCGGCTGACGACATAGCGTTAAAGCCCGGTCAGGCCGTCGTAAAGCAGTTTGATCCCCGTCAAGAAGAACAGCGCGTAAACAATGCGGTAAAACCAGCGCGTGTTGATGCGCGTCTGCAGCCACACACCGAGATAGGTGCCGGCGATGCCGACCGGGATTAACAGAATCGACGTGGCGAGATTGCGGGCGTCGAATAATCCGAGCCACAGATACGGCACGATCTTGGCGTAGTTCATCGTCCCGAAGAAGATCACCGAGGTCGCAACGAACACCGCCTTGTCGAGCTTTTGCGGCAGGAGATACACCATCAGTGGAGGTCCCCCGGAGTGGCTGACAAAGCTGGTGAAGCCCGCCAGCGTCGACCAAAAATAACCCTGCCGGTCCGATGGCTTGCGCTGCGGCGCCGCGCGCGGCATGAAGTTGTAGGCCAGGAAGCCGAGCGCAATCACCCCGAGCAGCAACCGGATCCAGTTATCGTTCAAGTGGCGGAAGGTAAAGGTGCCAATCACGCAGCCGATGAGGCCTGCCGGGAGGATGACGCGCATGATGCGCCGGTCCCACCGACCGAGGTAAGCCTGCAGGCCGGCGAGGTCCATCATGCAGAGAATCGGCAGCATGACCGCCGCCGCCTGCACCGGCGATATCATGATCGCCATCAAAGGGACGGCGATGCCGGCCGCGCCGCCACCCATCCCGCCCTTGGAAATCCCGTGGAGCACCACGGCGGGGATGGCGACCACCCAGAACCAGGGATTGGTGATGATTTCGAAACTCACGCCGCTTGTTTCACTGTTGTTGTCGCGCAGGCATAGTCGGTCATTGTCTCATAATTCACGGTTACGACTTAGTTTAAAGAAGCGACGAGATCGCGGCACGCGACGGTCTTTGGTTACAATAGACCCACCTTGTTCTGGTGATCTAATATTGGTGATCTAATAGTTGAGTAAACGCGCGCGCAGCAGAGTGGGACAAAGGATGCTTTTCTGACCGTCAAGAAATCAAACAAGAACCAAGGTATGTTCCGAGCATTACAAACACGCAACTATCGCCTGTATTTTTTTGGCCAAGGCGTCTCGTTGATCGGCACCTGGATGCAGCAAGTGGCGCTCAGTTGGCTCATCTACCGGCTGACCAATTCGGAATTTCTCCTGGGCCTCACGGCGTTTGCCAGTCAAATCCCTTCTTTGATCGTAACCCCCCTTGCCGGCGCCCTCGCTGACCGTATGAATCGCCACAAATTACTGATCGTGGCCCAGGTGCTGGCCATGATTCAGGCGTTTCTCCTGGCCGGTCTAACGCTATCCGGCGCTATCGACGTAGTCGACATCATTCTGCTGGGAATCCTGCTGGGGGTGATCAATGCCTTGGATATGCCCACCCGCCAGGCATTCCTCCTCGAAATGGTGGAGAAGCCGGAGAACCTCAGCAACGCGATCGCCCTGCACTCTTCCGTGATGAACGCCGCGCGGCTGGTCGGCCCGGCGCTTGCCGGCGCCGCGATCGCCTTGTTCGGTGAAGGAATGTGCTTTCTGGTGAACGCCGTCAGCTATATCGCCGTGATTATCGCGCTGTTTATGATGCGAGTATCTCCCCGGCCGCGCGCGGCGCATAAGGCACCATTGCTGGCGCACATGCAGGAAGGCTTTCGTTACGCGTTTGGATTTTCCCCGATCCGCGCCTTGATCCTCTACATAGGCGCAGTTAGTCTGGTGGGCATGCCTTATGTCGTGCTGATGCCGGTGTTCGCCAAGAATATCCTGCATGGCGATGCCCAGACCCTAGGCTGGTTAATGGGCGCTGCCGGGTTCGGCGCCTTAGTCGCCGCGTTGTTGCTCGCCCGGCGCAAGCGGGTGCTGGGCCTTGGGCAATGGATCCTGACTGCCTCCGGCATCTTCGGTCTTGGGCTTATCGCTTTTTCTTTTTCCCGCTCGCTCCCGCTTTCTTTAGTCATCATCGCCTTTGTCGGCTTTGGCATGATGATCCAACTGGGCGCAACCAATATCATCCTGCAAACGATTGTGGACGAGGACAAGCGCGGCCGCGTCATGAGCCTCTTTACCATGGCGTTCTTGGGCCTCGCTCCGTTTGGCAGCCTCCTCGCCGGCAGCCTGGGCGAAAAGATCGGCGTGCCAACGACACTCTTGCTTTCCGGTGTTCTCTGTTTGCTGGCCGCCTTGTGGCTTTTCATCCAACTGCCAAAACTCAAGAGGGAAGCACGCCCGGTTTATGTCGCCAAGGGCATCATCGATGAAGTCCCGGCGCCGATTCCGGATTCAAAATCGTAGATAAAACGGCCGCGCACCGGCTCACCCAAGAGGCCAATCAGCGGCTCGAGTGGAACTAGGCGGCGCGGCGCGTAGGAATCCGCCTGATTTCCCCCCGCATGCGCTTCTCCGCGTGCCACAGGTCGTAGGCGGCTTGCAGGCGCAGCCAAAGCCCCGGCCCGTTGCCGCAGAACTTCCCAAGCCGCACGGCCATCTCGGGAGAAACCGCCATGGTGCCGGATAGAATACGATGCAGGGTCTGGCGGCTCACGCGGAGCTGCCGCGCCGCCCCGACGACACTCAAACCCAAGGCCGGCAGCACATCCTCCCGCAGGATCTCGCCCGGGTGTATAGGCGGCGCCTTCGGGGTTTCAGTAACCCGGTATTCCTTCTCTTTCGCCATTGTGCTTACCTCTCAGTGATACTGTTCAAGATCGACACGCCACGCATACTGAATTTGACCGAGATCGCGTAGCGCTTGGGTGTCGTATGCAGCGCATGCAGGCCGAAACCTGGAAAATTCAAGTCCTTCAGCGACTGGGTCTGATGCAGCGCATTCAGGATACG
>DATGVQ010000249.1:0-2577 GCA_035300145.1 Acidiferrobacterales bacterium
CGCGTTGGCTGTTTTCGTAAGCCCGCGTAGGGCGCAATAGCGTGAGCGTATTGCGCCGAATGAAAGGCGATAACACGAAACGGAGAATTGAAAGCGACATCCGGCGCATGACGGCTACCGCCTAATGCGCCCTACTTGCTAATTTTGAAGCCGCTCATTTACACAATTCCTCTCCTATCAGCACGTAGGGCGGAAAAGCGCGGCGCCTTCCGCCGCTAGGCTTTGCTCTCTTTAGGGTTCCCCTGCCTGTAAATCCAGAACCTTACCCGCCCAATCCTCCGGATACAGCCCTACGCGCTGTCGAGTTATTGGCATATGCGCTGCAGCTTGTGCCTAGCTTTGGAGTTAGAACCATCCGACATTGGCGTGTCTTGGCGATGGTTGGCTAACAAGAACGATAGGATGGATTCCGAGATTATCCTCTATGACCACACTCCCGGCGGGGCAGGGTTTGTAAAAGAAGGATTTAATAACTGGGAAAAAGTAGTAAAAGAGGCCAAGGAGATTTGCGAAAAGTGCACGTGCGAAAAAGCTTGTTATGACCGCTTAAAAAGCTATAGCAATCAATCTCACCATAAAAAATTGGACCGCTCGAGTGTTAGGGGATTCCTTGGAAACAATGGAAGAGATCCGGGAGCCGGCATTTCATCTGTAAATTTTTTTCAGCGTTGATAAGCTGCGCCGAATTCAAGAACAGCAGTGGGACTTATTTGTCTAGAATTATAGATGTATAATCCAAAAAATTGTGGAGTTTGACAATGGATGAGCAGAAACTTCTGAAAAGAATTACAGTGAACCCGAAGATTTTTGGTGGCAAACCGATCATTCGCGGCCGACGACTAGCTGTGGAGCATGTTTTGGGGATGCTGGCGGCGGGGGATACCCCGCAGACCGTCCTGGAAGGATATTCCTGGCTTGAACCCGAAGATATTCAGGCATGCCTCTTATATGCCCGCAGGTTGGTCGGTCATGAGCGCATTGAGCCGCTCATCCTAGATACGGGGACGTGAGACTGCTTCTGGATAGTTGCGTATGGGGAGGCGCGCGCAAAAAATTGGAAGCGGCGGGTCATGATGTAGTTTGGTCCGGTGACTGGCCCGAGGAACCGGGTGATGATGAAATTCTCGTCTCGATGCCGCCTTCCGCGGCAACGATCAACTCAAGACCAACACCGTGCTCGAGATGAAATCGCACGGCATCGCGTTCCATCCGGTCTAGGGATGCTGAACGAGCTGGAGGTCTTGAAGGATGTCGCCGAGCGGCTGGAACGTGCCGGGATCGCGTATATGCTGACCGGGTCCGTGGCCATGAATTACTATGCGCAGCCGCGCATGACGCGCGACATCGATCTGGTGGTTGCGCTCGCGCCCGGCGATGGCGCGCGCGTTCGGAACATTTTCGAGCCCGACTACTATGTGCCGGCGGACGACCTGGAGCGGATTCTGCGCAGCCAAGGCATGTTCAATCTCGTGCATGTCGAAAGCGTGGTAAAGGTGGACGTGATTGTGCGCAAGGCCGGCGATTATCGACAGACAGAGTTCGAGCGGCGCCGGCCGGTCGAGCTGCCGGGCTTTCATGCCTGGATCGTCAGTAAAGAAGACTTGATCCTGTCCAAGCTCCTGTGGGCGAAGGACTCCCATTCCGAGCTACAGTTGCGCGACGTGCGCAATTTGCTCGCCACGGACCCAGACCTCGATTATCTGCGCGTCTGGGCGCAGCCGCTTAGCGTGACGGCGCTGCTGGAGGAATGCCTGCATGAGCCGTGACACCAGCCCGGCGGTCGAGGATTTCTTGCGCGAGCGCTATGCCCGGCTAAGCGGCGCTGAGCGCATGGTCATGGGGGCGAGCATGTTCGAGACCGCGCGCGCGTTTGTGCTCGCCTCGTTTCCGTCGGGGCTGCCGCAGCAGGAGGTGCGCCGGCGGCTGTGTGAACGCTTCTACGGGACGCTCGCCGAACGCGTGTACGGGAAAAAATGAAGCTCAGGTTCGACGCCGACCTGCCCTATCAGCGCGACGCGATCAACGCCACGCTGGCGGTATTTGATGGCCAACCGCCGGCCGCGAGCCAGCGCAGCCTACGGCTCAACGCTCCGGCAGGCGATTTGTTCTCCGAGCTGTGGGTGCTGAAACCATCTGGCCATCGATGATCAGCGGTTGGCGGAGAATATCCAGCGCGTGCAAACGGTCCAGGATATTGCCCCGAATGGTTTTGCCGGATGGCACTTCTCGGTCGAAATGGAGACCGGCACCGGCAAGACCTATGTTTACCTGCGTACTATCTACGAGCTGCACGAGCGTTTTGGGTTCACCAAGTTTATCGTCGTCGTACCGTCGGTGGCGATTCGCGAAGGGGTGATGAAGACGATTGAACTCACGCGCGATCATTTCCGCGAGCTGCACGGCAACAAGCCGGCGGACAGTTGGATCTATAACTCCCGCCAGGTATCGCGGCTGCGCCAGCGCGTAGGGCGGAAAAGCGCAGCGCCTTCCGCCGCTAGGCTTTGCTCGCGTTCCCCTGCCTGTAAATCCGGAACCTTACCTGCTCAACCCTTAGGATACAGCCCCACATCGACATAG
>DATGVQ010000250.1:0-20001 GCA_035300145.1 Acidiferrobacterales bacterium
GAAGGACGCAGCGCCGAAACCTGGATTGATTTTGATTTTTATGGCCATCAAATCACGGCCCATTTACAGCCCTCCGAGGCGCATAGGGCGAAAACAAATGCGGTTGATGGGGACGACGTGCCGGTGCGTCACTTTGGTTTGATTTTGCATTGGGACGCGTGGCATAGCTTTGAGCGCCGCCTGCGCAGCCGGGGAGTGCGATTTTTGATTGAGCCGCATATCCGTTTTAAGGGTCAGGTAGGCGAGCAGGCCACCATGTTTTTTCTTGATCCCAGCGGTAACGCCATTGAGATCAAGTCGTTTAAAGATCGCGGTCAGGTTTTTGCAGTATAAAAAATCTTCGGGTTCCGATTTGAGGCGTGAAATTGGGAAGCCCTCCGCGATGCAGCAAGATAGCGGAAAAATTAGCGTAATTTTCGGTTTTGCGGGCCATGAATATCGATCTTGAACGGGGATTGTTAGAGGACGCCCGTTTTATTCCTTCCCCTAACTTTGATGCGCGTCCGGCGAAAACGGCCATCGATGTTTTGGTGATTCATGCCATCAGCCTGCCGCCGGGCGAATTCGGCGGACCCGAGATAGAGCAGTTATTTTGTAATACGCTTGATTGCGGCCGGCATCCTTTTTATAAAGAAATAGAAGGTTTTAAAGTCTCCAGTCATCTTCTTATTCGGCGTGACGGGGCGATTCTCCAATTTGTACCCTTTCATTTACGCGCCTGGCACGCCGGTGAATCGGTTTGTGAGGGGCGTACGCGCGTTAATGATTTTTCCATCGGCATTGAATTGGAAGGCTCCGATGCCTTGCCGTTTGAGGACGTACAGTACCGCGTTTTGGCGGATGTCACGAGGAGCATTATGCAGTATTATCCCGGCATCACATCGCGGAGAATTTTCGGGCACGCGGATGTAGCGCCGGGGCGCAAAACCGATCCCGGCCCTTGTTTTGATTGGAAGCACTACTTGGCGCTCTGTCAATAACTTTATCAAAGACGAGCTTACTTGCAGCCTGGGTGCGTCTTCCGTACATTTATGCACGAAAAAATTTATCTAAAGATTTTTATGACTCAGATTTTAATTACCACCCTCTTGGCCTTGGCATTAGACCGGTTTATCCCGGATCGCGGCGGCTTGCAATTGTTTAATTGGTATAGTGAATGGGCCGAGTCGATCGAGCACCGCTTTAATGGAGGAACCCAATCGCAAGGCGTGGGCGCGGTTTTGCTGGCGCTCGTACCGATCGTGTTCGGTGTTTTTTTGGCCCGCTATATTTTAAGCGAAATAAGCAGCGTATTGGCATTTGTCTTTGACGTGTTGGTGCTTTACGTATGCCTTGATTTATACCGGCTGGGAAAGCTTGCAGTTTCTGTTTCAGAGGCGCTGGAAGAGGGCGATTTAGCAACCGCAAATACTCATCTGCAAGAGCTGACCGGTAAGTACCCTGATTTCCAGCCTGAAGTGGAAGAGCGCAAGCGGACGATGGAGATCAGCGAAGTCGGCATGGCCCAGGCCACGATTGAAACGGTGTTGAAGCAAGCGAACTCGCTCGTTATTGCCCCACTCTTTTGGTTTATTGTGCTCGGGCCGGCGGGAGTTGTGTTTCAACGCATGGCTGCGGTTTTGGACAAACTTTGGGGGCATCGTGACCAGCGTTTTGCCCAGTTTGGGTGGGCGGCGGCGCGCCTTAATGATTTACTCGGCTGGGTTCCGGCGCGGATTACGGCGTTGAGCTATGCCATTATGGGCAGTTTTGAAGACGCCTTACATTGCTGGCGCCAACAAGCAGGCATGTGGTCGAATATTAATAGCGGTCCGCTCTTGGCTTCCGGTTTTGGCGCCATGCATATGCAAAATTATGAGGAAGCGAACGAAGACGGCAGTCTCCGGATCGAACCATTGAAGCTGGGCGTTAGCGCCGACGCCGCCGATGTACGCCGGGCCGTGGCGTTAGTTTGGCGGGTATTACTGTTCTGGTTGGCGGTCGGCATTTTAATGGTTGGCGTGCAGCTGTTTGAGGTTTTCTTCCGTTAAGGAACCTCTGATTAAGTCAGAGGTTCCTGCGGCATAAGGGCGAGGCGGTATTATGAGGAAGGTCCGGTGGACCTTCCTTCCGCCGAGCGGGCCGGCCACGGAAGGCCGGCCCTGGCTTTCCAGCGGAGCAGGAAAGCGCAGCGCAGAAAGTGCCGCCATTTTTGCTTGACGCATCCCTGCGCCAAGCCCCTACGGGCTAACGCGAAAATCCGCTCCTGGCGGATTTTTCAATTACGCGAGTAATTGAAAAATGAAGAAAAACGAAAATCATGCTGTGCATGGATGCATGAATGCCGCGAGCGCAAGGATGCGCAAGAGCGGCCACTTTTCGTTTTTCGTCTCTGAAAAATTCGCCTGGAGCGAATTTTCGTGCTAACCCCGTTAGGGGTGAGGCGCAGGGAGGCGCCGAGCAAAATGTCAGGGATGACTTTTTCAGAGTTTAATACTCCCCCCCGCGTGCCCCATAGTCGAATTAATGCAACTGGATGATGGGCCAGCCCTGCGCCCGCGCATAATCGAGTAAGATAGGATCCGGCTGCACCGCGACCGGATGGTCGACGAGATTCAGCAACGGCAGATCATTGTGCGAATCGCTGTAAAACCAACTGCCCTTCAACGTATAGTGGTGTTCGTGTAGCCAGGCCTTCAGGCGCTCCACCTTGCCTGCTTGAAAACAAGGGATGCCGCACACCTTGCCGGTAAAACGTCCATCGACTTCCTCAGGTTCGGTTGCAAGCAAGTTTTCCACGCCAAATTCAGCCGCGATCGGGCGTGTGATAAAGCTGTTTGTGGCGGTGATGATCAACAAGGTATCGCCGGCGCGCCGGTGTTTTTCCACCAGGGCGCGCGCCGCCGGTGTGATCATCGGTAATATTTTGGACTGCATGAATTGGCGGTGCCAGGCATCAAGCTGGGCGCGCTCGTATTGTTTCAGCGGACGGAGGGCAAACGCCAGGAACGCGAAAATGTCCAAGGTACCCACCCGGTATTTTTCATAGTAACGCTGGTTTTCGCGTTCATAGCCTTCCTGTTCAACTGCGTTTCGTTCAATTAAAAATTGTCCCCAGGCGTAGTCGCTATCGCCGCTTAGCAGGGTATTGTCGAGATCGAAAATTGCGAGACTCAAGTCAGCTTTCCGGATAGCATCAGGGAACGGGAATGCGGCATAATTCCTCCGGCTTTAGTAATAAAAAGCCAATACGTTGCCGTCCGCCCCGGTTCATGAAAAAATCGTTGCATTCTAGTGGCTTGGGATAGGCTTGTATATGATCGATAAAGATGGTTACCGGCCTAATGTCGGCATTATTTTGTGCAATCAACACGGCAAAGTCTTTTGGGCCCGGCGCTGCAACCGCGACGGTTGGCAATTCCCGCAAGGAGGCATTAAGCACAACGAAACCGCTGAGCAGGCCTTGTACCGCGAGCTATATGAAGAAATCGGTTTAAAGCCGGGCCAGGTCGAAGTCATTGGACGTACGCGCGACTGGTTACGCTACGAAATCCCCAAACAATATTTGCGCACACCGCAGCAGCATTGTTTCAAGGGCCAAAAGCAGATTTGGTTCTTGTTGCGCCTGGTCGGGCAAGAAACGGACGTTCGCCTGGATGCCAGCGAGGCGCCGGAGTTTGATGAATGGCGCTGGGTGGATTATTGGAGCCCGTTGGAATGCATCGTCGATTTTAAGCGCGAAGTATATTATTCGGCGTTGATGGAATTGGCGCCGCTGATAGCGGGTTGTTGAAAAAGGCCATGGAGGGACTTTTTCAACATCCTGATAGTCAAATTCGAGGGGCTAAATGGGTGAGGCCAAAGCCGGTTTATTATAGAAATAACCTTGCGCCCAATTAATCCCGATCTTTCTTACGACCTCGGCGGTTTCGCCGTTCTCCACACATTCCGCCAACGTCACCAGCCCTAGATCCGCGGCGGTATTCTGTATGCCTTGCACAATTGCACAAACCTTGGGTTCAGCGATGCGCTTGATCAAACTGCCTTCGATTTTTAGAAAAGAGAAGGGTAGGTCGGCTAAATATTGAAATGAAGAGTAACCACTGCCAAAATCGTCCAGCGCCAAGCGCAGGCCAAAATCAATGAGCGGCCGCAGCATCTTATTTGCCGATTTAATATCGCCTAAAAACTCGCGTTCAGTAATTTCGATTACCGGCAGGTTTATCGGCTTGTTTACCGATTCGCTATATTCCTTCATGCACGCCAATAATTCCTGCACTATCTCAGGATGGCGCAAAAGATTGCCGGAGATATTGACAAAATAAGTGAGGGTTGGATCGCCTTGTAAAATCGCCAGGCAATGCGCGATCACCGCCTGATCGATTTTGTAGGTCAATTGCAGCTGGCTTGCTACGCCGATAAATTCTTCCGCGTCGATAATTTTGCCTTCGCGGGTAATGAGACGCGCTAACGCCTCTTCCGCTACGACTTTGCCGGTCTGTAAATCAACGATGGATTGATAAGCGGGAACGATATTGTTTTCCCGGAGAGCGGCGTCCAGCATAGTGCCCATGCCGAAAACCTGCTGCTGTAAGTTGCTGGCGTGAATGACGCGGTTGCGGCCGGATTCTTTTGCCTGATATAGCGCGGCCTCAGCCGCGGCAAGCAGGCGCTGAATTAAGTCGCCGTCATCCGGAAAGCAGGCAACCCCGAAGCTTGCTGTTACCTGAACCAGATGGTATTCCACCGGGATAGTTAAAGTCGCAATCAGGCCGCGCAGTTGTTCCGCAATCGCATCGGTGGCTTGACGGTCGGCGCCGGGCAATAGGCAGAGAAACTGTTGTCCGCCCCAGCGGCCGATCCAATGGCCGTTGGCTAATTTTTTCTTCGCCGCTTCCGCCACCGCCCCAAGCACGATATTCCCGCGTTCGTCGCCGAAATCATAGTTAATGAGCTTAAAGCGATCGATATCAAATAAGATTAAACCGAACCGAGCCTGGTTTTGGGCGCTATAGGCCACGGTGGCTTCCAGAATTTCGTGCAGCGCGGCACGGTTTATTAAGCCGGTCAAATCATCGTGCAAAGAAGGCATAATTTTTTAATTTTTACTTATAGTTCTTATACTTATTTTATAAAGTTAAAATGGTACTGAACTAAGAGTAGCTAATAAAATGGTTTTGCGCCACTTTTTTATTTTTATAACATTTCCCTCCTTACCAGCGTCGCGCTAAAGCTTATATAAACAAACCGGCTGCTAACCGGGCAGCACCATAGGCTGCTAATTCGGAGCGGGCTTTTTTTATTTCCACACCTAAAATCCGTTCCCGGATGCGTTTCCACGCCGGGTTTTGGCTGCCTCCACCGGTCGTGCGGACCTCAGTGAGCGGCGGCGCGCCAAGCTTGGTGAGAAGTTGATAGCCCTGCGCCTCAATGCGGGCAATGCCTTCCAGCATGCCTTGAAGAAATGTCACGCTATCTCCGGGCAAAGGCTCTAAGACCGCGGTCATTTTCGGGTTATTCAGCGGGAAACGTTCGCCCACGCCGGCCAACGGATAATATTCCAGGCCGGTAAAGCTTTCTGGATCCAATAAAGGCGTCATTTCGCGTATCTGCTCAACTTTAAAATATTGCAATAGTACCGCCCCGCCGGAGTTCGAGGCGCCCCCCACCAGCCAATAACGGCCGAGGCGGTGGCTATAAACCCCATGCTCCGGGGAAAATGCCGGTTTGTCCGACAGGAGTTTAAGCACCAGGGTGGAGCCCAGCGCGGTTACCGCCTGGCCGGGGGTGCTGCCACCGGCGGCTAAAAATGCCGCCACCCCATCCGTGGTTCCGGCCACAACCCGGGTATCAGCCGGTAGGGCAAAGGTTTTGGCGATCTCGGGATTGATCGGTCCTAAGGGTTCCCCGGGGGTATGTACCGCCGGCAACAAGGCTAAATTTATTCCCAATGGTTTAAGCCAATTCGGCCAGGCTAATTTGGCTGCATCGTAACCGAGTTTTAGGCAATTGTTGTAATCGCTGACCCCCCATAACCCGGTCAATTTCCCGGTAATCCAGTCTGCCTGATGCAAAAAATGCGCGGCTTTTGCGTCGCTTTGCTGGTCATGCAACCACAGCAATTTAGCCAGGCTGCTGCTCGCGCCGTGGGCGCCGGAATCACGCCCTGCGATCGTTAAGATTTTTTCCGCCTGACTCACGGCACGGCTGTCGTTGTACATGATTGCCGGGGTTAGCGGCGCGCCTTTTTGGTCGCATAACAGGACACTGCCCGAGGTGCCGGCGACCGCGATGGCGCGAACCTGTTGCGGAGGGACTTCCTTAAAAAGGCGCTGCAGGCAAGCCGCGACCGCTTTCCACCATAAATTCGGATCTTGCGTCACCTGATCGTCATGGCGCGCGGGTATCGGGATCGGGGCGCTGACCGCGGTAAGCAGTTGGCCGCTTCCATCAATGGCCACAATATGGCAACTGGAGGTGCCGAGGTCGATACCGAGATAAGCGCTATCCATTTCTGCCGGTGCCGGTTCGGCATCCGATAACATAGGCCCAGACTCGGCGTGCGGGGAAGGACGTAACGGGTTTCCACTATTCCGGTTGGCTGAGGTTATGCCGGCCTGGCTATTTCTCTGCGCGGACGTTTCTTGACCGATCAAGCTGGAGCCGCCCCAGCCTGGCTTCCTATGCTCCACCACAATAGTGGTATAAATACCCCCGCGCACGTTAAACTCCGCGCGCAGCTGCAAGTAGCGTGGATCGGTCGCGGCAACCAGGTCATTTAAAATGGTGTTGGTCACCGCCTCATGGAATGCGCCCTCGTTGCGGTACGACCAGATGTATTGTTTTAGCGACTTGAGCTCGACACATTTGCGATCGGCGATGTATTCAAGGTGGAGGATGGCAAAGTCCGGTTGCCCGGTTTTTGGGCACAGGCAGGTAAATTCAGGGATGGTGATACGGATAAGATAGTCCCGTTCGGGAGCGGGATTAGCAAAAGTTTCCAACTGTTTACTCGGCGCGGTAGGCATTTTGGTTGCTGTATGTTAGTTTTGAACTTTTAAAATTGTAACTTATTTGCACCCACGAATGCGTCTTAAAAAAATTAAGCTGTCCGGTTTTAAATCCTTCGTCGACCCGACCACGATCCCGATTTCCGGTGATTTGATCGGCATTGTCGGCCCTAACGGCTGTGGTAAATCGAATGTCATCGACGCCGTGCGCTGGGTGATGGGCGAAAGCTCCGCCAGGCACTTGCGCGGCGATTCCATGAGCGACGTGATCTTTAGCGGCTCCAGCACGCGCAAGCCGGTGGGCAAGGCCTCGGTTGAATTGATCTTTGACAACAGCAGTGGCGCCGCGCCCGGCCAATACGCGGCTTATGCGGAGATCTCCATCCGGCGCGAGGTCGTAAGAGACGGCGAGTCGGATTACTTTCTCAATAAAACCCGCTGCCGGCGCAAGGATATCACTGATATCTTCCTCGGCACCGGCCTCGGGCCGCGTGCCTACTCCATTATTGAGCAAGGCATGGTGACCCGCATTATCGAGGCCAAGCCGGAAGAGCTGCGCGTTTTCTTCGAAGAGGCGGCGGGTATTTCCAAATATAAGGAGCGCCGGCGCGAAACCGAGAACCGCATTAAGCACACCCGTGAAAATTTAGCGCGCGTGCAAGATATTCGCAAAGAGCTGGACATGCAATTGCAGCGCCTGCAGCGCCAATCCAGGGCGGCTTCCAAATATAAAGAGCTAAAACAGCGGGAACGTTTACTCCGCGCGCAATTACTGAGCCTGCGCTGGCAGAGTTTAAATGGGCGTATCGAGGCGCATGACAGCAAGCTATCGGCGGAAGAAACCGCGCTGGAAGGCGTGATTGCCGGGCAGCGCGGCATTGAGGCCGAAATCGAGAAAATCCGCGCCCGCCAGACGGAAGCCGGCGATTACTTCAATGAAATACAGGCACAGTTTTACGCCATCAGTGCTGAAATTTCGGCGATCGAACAAACTATCCAGCACGCGCGCGACACCCAACAACAGCGCCTACGCGAGCAGCAACAGATCAACCAGTCTTGGCAAGAAGCCGAGTTACACTTGCGCTCGGATAAAGAGCGGCGCGAACAGTTGAGCCAGGCTTTGGAAACGCTGGTGCCGCAGTTGGCTGCGCTTTCGGCCGGGCGTATTGATGAAGGCTCGAATCTCAAGCAAGCCGAGTTGGCCATGGAGGCATGGCAGAGTAGCTGGGAGGAGTTTGCCGGGCTCACGGCTGAATCAGCCAAAACGCTTGCCATCCAACGCGAGCGCATTCGCCAGTTGGAACAGCAAATCAGCCTCTTAATCGAGAGGCAGATGCGGCTTGAAGAAGAGGCCGGCGCGATCGAGCGGGAATTAGGCGAAGAAAATGCGGGTGCATTCCGGCAGCAAGTAGGTGAACGCGACCGGCTCTATGAAACACAAGCTCAGCGTTTGGAGCAGCTTGAGGAACAAAGCCGGCAGACGCGCATCCGGCAAGAAGAGATCACTTTGCAATTGGAAGAACTGCGCGGGAGCCGGCAACAAACCGAAGCGCGGCTGGCCTCGTTGCGCGAGCTGCAGGCCGCTGCTTTAGGCAAGCATGATGCCGGTTTAAACGCCTGGTTAACGCAGCGTGCGCTCGACAGCGCCCCGCGTTTGGCCGGTTTATTATCGGTTGAGCCGGGTTGGGAAAAAGCCGTGGAGCGGGTATTGGGCGCGGATTTAGGCGCGGTATGTGTTACCAATTTAGAGCAATGGGCCGGTGACCTCGCGGAGTTAAAACAATCGGATTTGGTAGTATTCGATTTGGCGGTGCAAGCCGGCGAAAAGCTTGCTATTAGTCGCGCAACGCTGCACGACAAAATCCATTCCCAGATCGATCTCAGCAGTTTGTTATCAGGCGTGTATATCGCGGAGGGATTTGCCGAAGCGATGGCGATGCGCCCGCGCCTCGCGGCACACGAATCTGTGGTCACCCGTTCGGGAGTGTGGTTAGGTAAGAATTGGCTGGGTGTTACCGACGAACAAGGCGCGCGCGCAGGAATATTAGGCCGTGAGCGGGAAATAGAGGCGCTAAGCGCGGCGCTGAATGCATTACAAGAAGAGCTGCGCCGTAAACAAGCGCAATTGGCCGAGATTCAGCAGCGCCGGCAGGCGCTGGAGGCGGAGATTGCCGAGCGCAGGCGGCAATTCAGCGATTACAATCGCGAGCGTGCCGAGCTGCATTCCCAGCTTGGCCATAAGGAGGCACGGTTAGCGCAGCGGAGCCGGCGGCATGAACAAATTGCGCTGGAGCGCACTGAACTGAAGTCTCACCTGGGCGCTAATGAGCAGGAGTTAACGATTGCCCAAGGCCTGTTGCGCGAGGTGGATGAACAATCCAGTGTGCAGGAACAACGGCGCGCGGAGTTATTACAAAGCCGGGATGCGCTGCGCGGCAAACTGGAGCAGGCGCGTCAGGCGGCCAACGCCGCGGGCGAGGCCTTGCATCGCGTCGAGGTGGAGTGGCAGGGAACGCAGACGGCATTGGATTCAACTCAACAAAGCATCGAGCGGCTTGAAGGCCAATTGCAGCATTTACACGCGCGGCGCGCCGAATTGGAGAATTTGCTCACTAACCAGGAACAACCGGAAGCGGAACTTAAACAACGGTTGGAAGAATTCTTAGGCAAGCGCTTACAGATGGAAGGGCGGCTGGCTGAGGCGCGCAAGGCGACGACCGATCTTGAGGCGGCGTTACACTCGCAAGCGCAGGCGCGATTGCAGCAAGAGCAAAAGATCCAGCAAAGCCGCGAGTTGGTGGAGCAAGAGCGCATCGCCCGCCAAGAACTGGTAGTACGGCGCGAGACTTTACAAGAACAAATCCGTGAAAGCGGTCACGAGCCCACGCAAGTTCTACAAGATCTTCCGGAGGCACAATCGGAGGAGAGTTGTCAGACCGGATTGGAGCAATTGTTGGTGAAGATAGAGCGCTTAGGGCCGATTAATCTGATCGCCATTCAAGAATTCGAGGAGCAGTCGCAGCGCAAGGCGTTTTTGGATAAACAATATGAGGATTTGTCGCAGGCGCTCAATACGCTGGAAGAAGCGATACGCAAGATCGACCGCGAAACGCGCACCCGCTTCAAAGACACCTTTGACAAGGTGAATACCGGTTTTCAAATCTTCTTCCCGCGCTTGTTCGGCGGCGGCCAGGCCCATCTTGAATTAGTGGGCGATAATTTACTGGACACCGGCGTGGCGGTCATGGCGCGGCCGCCGGGCAAGCGCAACAGCACGATCCACTTGCTTTCCGGCGCCGAGAAGGCATTGACCGCGGTGGCCTTGCTGTTTGCTATATTTGAATTGAATCCGGCGCCGTTTTGTTTACTGGACGAGGTGGACGCGCCGCTCGACGATGCCAATGTCGAGCGTTACTCCGAGACTCTCAAAACCATGTCTCAGCGCACCCAGCTTATTTATATTACGCACAACAAAATCAGCATGGAGATGGCGCAGGTGTTGCTGGGAGTGACCATGTCCGAACCCGGTGTATCACGCTTAGTCGCGGTCGATGTGGATGAGGCGATAGAGTTGGTTGCCCAAAACCAGCAACCAGGCACGCCTTCGAGCGTGCAGGCAGGTACACAAACAGCAGGCACGTAACCATGGAACTGCAATCGGCGTTATTATTATTGGGAATTTTTATTGTCGGCGCGGTTGCATTGAACGTTTATGACAAGACACGGGCGGCCAGGCGCTATCAGGCTGAGAAATCCGCGCCTGCCGCAAGCCCGGCGCAAAATAATCCGCCGCCGCAAACAAAAAAAGCGCTTCCTTTCGGCGCCAAACCGGCCGCCGGCTTTTCCGGTTTGGATATTAACCCCGGCCCGCCTGATGAGGCGCATCAGCGATTTTTAAAAGCCGATGCCCCGGTCTCCCCGCCGCAAATTAAGTCCACCGATTTCCTATTAAAGGATGAGCTACAGGATATTCAACATGTCGCGGTGATGCCGGTAAATGTCGATTTCTCCGCAAGCGCACAAATCGCGGTCGCGGGCGAGAATCAGTTTATCCCTGATGAGAGCATCGATTTTATTGTTTATCTTCCGGCCGGTAAGCCGGTGGAGCGCGATCGGGCGCTGGGGATTTACAAGCAAAATGAATACGCACTGGACAAGCCTCATAAACTATATGGCTTACAGCATCCGATCGGGGTATGGAGCAACGTTGAGCAAGACCAGGAGGGTCCCAGGTATAGCGACCTTGCGTTGGCGACGCAAATGGCGGATCGCAAAGGACCCATTAACGAATCCGAACTGAATGCGTTCGCCCAGTTGGCGCTGAAGCTTGCCGATGCCCTGCGTCGTTCGACCAAATTTTCCATCAGCTTTGAACAGGCATTGGAGCAAGCAGTGCAACTGGATAAGTTTTGCCAAACCTACGATGTTCTGGCGAATATCCTCATTCTCCCCAACAGCAAAGAAGGGTTTAGCGGCCGTGCGATCGGGCAGGCGGCGGTGCGGCAGGGTATGCAATTCGGTGCGATGAACATTTTTCATATGAAAAATGTCCATTCAGTCGGTTGTCGGCACTTGTTCAGCCTGGCTAACTTATTTCAACCAGGAGAATTCAATCTCAAAACGCTGGATACCTTTAAGACGCAAGGACTGATTTTGTTCATGATTGTGCCCTGCGTGTACAATCCGTTGAAAGTATTTGATAAAATGGTGCTAACTGCAAATGGAATCTGCAAAATTTTAGATGGCCGCATGCTGGATCAAGAGCGTCGTCCGCTGACGGAAAAGGGCTTACTGGTTATCCGCTCGCAGATCGAACAAATCGCCGTCGACATGCAAAATTACGGCATCATCCCCGGGAGCGCCTCCGCGTTGCGCCTCTTTAGTACATGAGCGCGATTACAGATGTTCCTGCGCGCATCAAAGAATTGCGCCGCCAGATCGATTATCACAACCACCGCTATTATGTTTTAGACGACCCGGAGATACCGGATGCCGAATATGACCGCCTATTCAAAGAACTGCAGGCGTTAGAACAGGCCCATCCGGATTTAATTGCCCCCGACTCCCCGACCCAGCGTGTCGGCGCAAGCCCACGCGCGGAATTTGCGCAAGTGACGCACGAGCTTCCCATGTTGTCCCTGTCTAATGCGTTCAGCGATCAAGAGATCGTTGATTTTGACCGCCGTATGCGCGAAAGATTGGGCGTAACCCGCATCGAATACAATGCCGAGCCTAAATTAGACGGGCTTGCGGTCAGCCTCACTTATGTCAATGGAGTGTTACAGCGCGGCGCAACCCGTGGCGACGGCGTTGTCGGCGAGGACGTGACGCATAACGTGCGCACCATCGCGTCGGTGCCTCTGCGCTTGATGGGCAAGGGTTACCCGCGCACGCTCGAAGTGCGCGGCGAGGTTTATATCCCCAAGGCTGACTTCATTGCGCTTAACGAACGGCAAAAGAAAAACGGGCTTAAGGTGTATGTCAACCCGCGCAACACCGCTGCCGGCAGTTTGCGCCAATTAGACCCGCGCATCACCGCCGAGCGGCGTTTGCAGATATTCTGTTATGCGCTGGGCAAGACCGAGCAGGGCGAGATGCCCGGGACGCAATACGAAGTGCTTATGCAGCTGCGCGAGTGGGGGTTGCGCATTTGCCCGGAAACCCGTTTGGTGCATGGCCATGAGGAGTGCCTGGAATATTACCGGCAAATGCAGATCAAACGAACTTCTCTGGAGTATGAAATCGACGGCGTGGTGTACAAGGTCAATAGTTTCGCGCAGCAACGAGCCGCCGGCTTTATCGCGCGCGCGCCGCGTTGGGCGATGGCGCATAAATTTCCGGCGCAGGAAGCGCTAACCGTGGTGGAGGCCATTGAAGTCCAGGTGGGACGCACCGGCGTGATCACGCCGGTAGCGCGGTTGCATCCGGTGTTCGTCGGCGGCGTAACCGTGACCAATGTTACCCTGCATAATCCGCAGGAATTGGAACGCAAGGATGTGCGGGTCGGCGACACCGTCAGTGTGCGCCGCGCGGGTGATGTGATTCCGGAAATCGTCTCGGTTGTTAAAGACCAGCGCCCGCCCGGCGCAAAAAAGTATTTGTTCCCGGATAAGTGCCCGGTCTGCGGCTCCGCGATTGTGCGCGAAGGCAACGGCATCATCGCCCGTTGTAGCGGCGGTTTGGTTTGCAGCGCGCAACGTAAGCAAAGCATCAGGCACTTCGCTTCCCGCCGCGCCATGGATATCGAAGGCATGGGTGACAAAATGGTCGACCAACTGGTCGAACGGCAATTAATCCACGACGTCGGCGATATCTATCTGCTTCGCCGGGAGCAGCTGGTGGACCTGGAGCGCCTGGCGGAGAAATCCGCACAGAATTTATTAGAGGCCATTAATAAAAGCAGAAATACCACATTGCCGCGTTTTTTATATGCGCTCGGCATTTCGCAAGTGGGGGAAACCACTGCCCTGGCACTGGCGAATCATTTCGGCGGCTTGCAAGCGATCATGGCCGCGGACCGGGAGGTCTTGCAGACGGTCGCCGATATCGGGCCGGTCGTAGCGGAAAGCATTTATGACTTTTTTGCCGAAAAGCATAATCGCGCGGTGATTAAAAAACTGTTAAATCCAAAAAAGGGCGGCGTGCATTGGCCTGCGATCAAGCCGCGCGAGCAAGCAAATCTGCCGCTGGCGGACAAGGTTTTTGTATTGACCGGGACATTAGCATCCATGACGCGGGAGGAAGCCAAGGCCAGACTGCAGGCATTAGGCGCGAAGATCAGCGGCAGCGTTTCCGCTAACACCGATTTTGTGGTGGTGGGGACGGATCCGGGGTCCAAAGCCGGCAAAGCAGTGGAACTGGGGATCAAAACCTTGGACGAAGACCAATTGCGGAAATTAATTGCAAGTAAATAATATCGCCCGGATTTATTCCAACAATTCAAAATAGAGCAATAGTGTGCGTTGAAAAAACGTATCATTATTATCGCTGATGAGAAAAAATCGATTATTGCGGTGTTGGGCCAATCCCTCGAAATTATCAATGTTGAATCCTTTGCTGCTGTCCAAGGTCACCAGGGTCTCGACAGTCAGCGGGGTTGATGGATTGGCGGGAACGGCTGCGACTTTTTTTAATGCGATGAGGAAGCCACCCAGCACGCTTTTATAGTCGCGTTCGAGGATTAACAGGCCGCGGTTGCCTAAGGATTTCATCGACGTTATGCCGCTGTTTGGTGCGATAGGATAAAGCCAGGACGATCCCGAGAGGCTGAAAATCCGGTTGTATCCTTCCAATTCGGATTTAAGCGGATACTCGGGTGCGGTTAAAATGCCGTGCCTGGCATCGAAAGCGACCGCTTCCAGCGCTTTGTTGGGCCCGCGGTACGCCTTGATCTCTCTTAAGGCAGCGGGCAAAGTATATTCATGCAATGCATGTCCATCCGGACGGTAGCGAACAATGCGCGGGACACGTTCGAAGCTAATCAGAAGTTCGGCGTCGCCTTTAATGCCGTTATGTCCACGCAAAATATCCATACCTTCTGAATCCGTGCGCTTCCCGGTTAGCGTATTATCGGTGCCTAACTCGCGTAACGGCACCGCCTTGAGCAGCATCACATCGACCAGCATGCCATTATGAAAAATAGGGCGTAACCAGAATAAGGCTCCGTGATCGGACAGGGCGTATAACACGTTATCGTCCTCATCCCAAGCCAGATCGGATAAGTCCGCCAAGCGCAAACCGTTAATATTGACGCTGGACAATTCCAGCATGCCGAGCGGGCGTATTTTCCCGATCGGATTTGCCGACTGCGATAGGGCGACGGATTTGGCGGTGATTGAAAAAGGCTTATCCAGCGCCAAGCCAGAACCGGCCGGGATAACAATGACAACCGCTAAAAACCGCGCTAACAGCAGGCAGGGGAGATTAAGCACAAGTGCGGAAAATTATCCCGGTTCATCCGGGGCAAGTGCGCGTATGCTGAGTGCGTGTACCTCTTTAGGTATAAGATCCTTTAAGGTGTCATAGACCATGCGGTGGCGTTGAACCGTCGTTTTATTTTTGAAATGCCGCGAGACGATCGTCACGGAAAAATGCCCGCCGCCGCTTTTCGCGCCGCTATGGCCGGCATGTAAGTGGCTATCGTCGGTAATCTGCAGAATTTCCGGCTCCAAGGCGCTGCGCAGCCGAATTTCTATTAATTCTAACCGCTCCATTTAGAGGCGCCTTTGCATGCAAAAATTATCCGCGGTTGCAGTTAGATGGGCCGGTATCAGTCAGGATTTATCCTTTTCGGCTTTTTCTAAATATTTGCTGAGAAAAAGGCCTTGGGCTAGGGTGAAAGCCAGCGTTAATCCCAGCAAGCCGAACACTTTGAAGTTTACCCAAATGCTGCGCCGGGTTTCTGCATCCAGGTCTGGGCCATAAAAGAAAGCGACATAAAGATTAAGCGCTCCGAGGAGCAAAAAAAAGATGCCCCAGCTTAAGTTAAGCCGCAGCCAAATAGGCCGGGCTAAGGCGAACTGATTGCCGAGCAGGCGCTCGATGACGTTTTTCCTGCCCAGATATTGGCTGCCGAAAATCAACGCGGCAAAAATCCAGTTAATGATCGTCGGCTTCCACTTGATAAAAATATCGTTTTGTAAAGCCAGAGTCATGCCACCGAATACGACCAGGATCGCCAGGGTGATTGAGGGCAGGGGCTGGAAGCGCCGGTGTTTGCCCCAATACCAGCCCACCTGTATGAATGAGGCAATAATGCTCGCCGCAGTAGCGACGTAGATGTCATACATTTTAAAGGCGATGAAAAAGGTTAATAACGGAAAAAGGTCAAACAGAAATTTCATGATGTTTTTGGGCCAACCTTGAAAAAAGAAACACTAAATCTAAATATTGTAGTCCACTGTGGCAGCGGCAAACCGCGATTTTAGAGATTTAGGAAGAAAAATCCAGTTTTTTGTAGCGATCGGAATCGGGAAACAGGCCAATAAAACCTTACCCATTGCTCAGGTGTATGCTACTGTAGAAGTAGCTCGGATAGATTTAAGGTCGGGGCAGCGATTTTTTTTCCAACATCAACATACCCAAAAAGGGGGAAATGTATGGTAGAAAATCAAATTAATATCATCGTGGAATCCGTTAAAAGCTTCTTGATTCAAGTAGGGCAATTTTTACCCCAATTGTTCGCCGCGCTTGTCATTTTGATCTTGGGCCTATTGATTGCCAAGTTTCTCCATTTCATCGTGGTTAGAGGTTTAAAATTAATTCATTTTGATGTGCTGACCCAAACAGCTGGAATCGATGGTTTTATCAAACAAGGTGGAATTAAGAAAACTACTATCGACATCCTGGGCATCTTGGTGTATTGGCTGGTGATCTTGCTGACCTTGCTGACCGCGTTTAATTCCCTCGGATTAGGAGTGGTGTCGGAACTCTTCCGCCGTATCGCATTGTTCATTCCTAATGTTATTGTGGCGGTATTAATCTTGGCGATCGGTTTATATTTCGCCAGATTTATCTCGGACACCGTGATGGCGTACTCGCGCAATGTCGGTATAGAGGACGCGGAGTTGATGGGACGTCTTACCCGCTATGCCATTGTGATTTTCGTCGTCATTACCGCGTTAGTGCAAGTCAATATCGGCGCCGAGATTTTGATGGAAGCTTTCCGCATTTTGTTCGGGGCGACCTGCCTGGCGCTAGCCTTGGCGTTTGGGATTGGCGGCCAAAAATGGGCGGCCGGTGCGTTGGAGAAATTCGTTAAGAAACAAAAGTAATCCTTAAACCCTACACTGTGGGAAAATGGGGGGAGGATACCCCCCATTTTTTTTGCGTAAAAATCGTTAGACCGGCTTGATTCCACGGCAGATGCCGCATGTCCAAGAGTATCCGCCCAGCCCTTGACCGGGGATGCTAACAAGAGTGTAATAAATTCAGTGATATAACGTAGCGTATGAAATAGATAGACCACGACGACTGCCCGCAGCCTGCTGCCGGAGATAGAACGATGCATGCCACAGCGCCCGCGCCACAACTGATCGACCGCTTCGATCGCCACGTCAGTTACGTGCGTATTTCCGTAACCGACCGTTGCGACTTCCGCTGCGTCTACTGCATGAGCGAAGACATGACGTTCGTGCCGCGCGACCAGGTGCTGACGTTGGAAGAGATCGTCCGCTTGGGAACTGCGTTCTGCGAGTTGGGGGTAACCAAAATACGCATCACCGGCGGCGAGCCGCTGGTGCGCAAAAACGTCCTCTGGGTATTCCAGCAATTGGGAACGCTCACAGGTCTTGAGGATCTCACGCTGACTACGAATGGGTCCCAACTTGAAAAACTGGCCCATCCGCTGCGCAAGGCCGGCGTCAAACGGGTCAATATCAGCCTGGACAGCCTTAAGCCTGAGCGTTTCCATCAGATCACGCGTACCGGCGATTTGCAGAAAGTGCTGCGGGGTATCGAGGCCGCTCAGGACGCCGGGTTCCGCATCAAGCTGAATACAGTGGCGATGAAAGGCCGTAACCACGATGAGATTCTGGGCCTGGTGCAGTTTGCCGTCGATCGAGGCATGGACATCAGCTTTATCGAAGAAATGCCGTTAGGCGTCATAGCTGAGCACGATCGCGCGGAAGTTTATTATTCAAGCGATGCCGTGCGCCGCGATATCCAAACGCGTTTTGAGCTCATTCCTACTACCGAGACCACAGGCGGTCCTTCCAAGTATTATAAAGTGGTCGGCAGCCAAAGCCGGGTCGGCTTTATTTCACCGCACAGTCACAATTTTTGCAGTAGTTGCAACCGCGTACGCGTTACTACCGAAGGGCGGCTTTTGCTGTGCCTGGGCCAGGAGCACTCGCTCGATCTGCGCCAGGTGTTACGCCGCGATCCTGGCGACGACGATGGCCTCAAACAGGCGATTATCGGCGCCATGGCGATTAAACCCAAGGGCCATGATTTTAATCTCAGCGCCAAGCCGGTTATTGTGCGCTACATGAATATGACCGGAGGATGAATGACCCAGGCGCAGGAAGCGGCAAAATACTATCGCCCGCAACTGACCGACGCCGGTTTGTCGCCTACGCACGCGGTCATTGCCACCGATGAGTACGGCGCGCAGCGCGAAACCTATATTGCCGGCGAACGCCCGCTTACGTTATACGTAGACAAGCGCGAGATTGTCACCCTCATGACCTTGGGTAACCGGCCCGAGGCGCTGGCGCTAGGCTATCTGCGCAATCAGGGGCTGGTCGAAAACATCGAGGAGATTAAAGCGGTACAGGCGGACTGGGAAACGGAATCGGTAGTGGTGGTAACCCACCATGGCGTTAAAGGCATAGAGCAGCGGATGGCCAAGCGCACCGTCACCAGTGGCTGTGGCCAGGGCACGGTGTTCGGCAGCATGATGGACAAATTGGACGAGGTTAAACTGCCCAAGGTGCAACTGCGCCAGTCTGAGATGTATCGTCTGTTACACAACCTGGCCAACTACAATGAGGTTTACAAACAGGCCGGGGCGGTGCATGGCTGCGCTTTATGCCGGGGTGAGGAGATCCTCATGTTTGTCGAAGACGTCGGGCGCCACAACGCGGCTGACGCCATCGCCGGCTACATGTGGCTGGAACGCATGAGCGGCGGCGATAAGCTTTTCTACACGACCGGCCGGCTTACTTCCGAAATGGTCATCAAAGTGGCGCAAATGGGCATCCCGATATTGCTCTCACGCTCCGGCATAACCCAGATGGGGCTGGAATTGGCGCAAAAAGTCGGGGTAACCATGATAGCGCGCGCCAAAGGCAGGCATTTCCTGGCATTCAATGGAGATATCCTGTTTGACGCGCCCCCGCCCGTGCGGGCGGCCGAGCGCTACGCCACGGATGCCGAGTAACCGCCGTCACGCCGCATTGAGAGCTTCGTACGTTAACCTATTCCAACCCGATTTGGCCGTCAATGTTGAGAGACATGCCAAGCTCGGCGATCTTCACAGTTACCATAGCCTGTAGCCGTTCGTTACCCTTGAGTTTGCCGGTATCCAGACCGGTGCGCACCGCCTTTTCGATCTCACGCTGCGCGGTGATGCCGACTTTTTTTAAAAACTTGCGGACTTCCATATTAAAAGCTTCTTCATTCATGTAAGCGGCTCCTATCAGAGAGTTTTAACCAGACGATGAGTTGGGCTGACCCTATACACGCTGATACTATACCCAAAGGCAAGATCACCGGCGTAATCCTGGCGGGCGGGCGGGCAACGCGCATGGGCGGGATGGATAAGGGTCTGGTCGTTCTGAATGGTATCCCGATGCTGGAACACATACTTGTTACGCTGCGCCCGCAAGTAAGTGATGTATTGATCAATGCCAACCGTAATATTGAGCGTTATGCCAATTACGGCTACAAAGTGGTGCCGGATATGCTGGGCGATTACTTTGGCCCGCTTGCGGGCATGGCGAGCGCGATGCAGGCTGCCGGTACCGAGTATATCCTGACCGTGCCCTGCGATTCGCCGTTATTACCGCCTGATCTCGCGGTGCGCCTGGCCGCCGCGTTGACGCGCGATCAGGCCGATATCAGCGTGGCCCATGACGGCGGCCGCATGCAACCGGTATTCAGTCTGCTGCGCTGTAATTTGCTCGCGAGCATGCTGGCGTATTTGGAATCGGGTGAGCGCAAAATTGACTTGTGGTATGCCAGGCACAAACTCGCCATTGCCGATTTTACCGACAGCCCGGAGACCTTTTTGAACGTCAATACGCCGGAAGACCGCGCCGAGCTGGAAGCAAAACTGGCTAAAGCCGGATGATGACGACACCTTGGTCACATGACGACCCTAAAAAATGTAGGGTGGATTAGGCCGGAGGCCGTAATCCACCAAGACGAAACGGCGGGTTACGCTGCGCTAACCCGCCCTACGGGCTGTGCGGAAAATACACCTGATGATCCTGCGCTGGCTCATAAAAATGTAGGGTGGGTTAGGCCGAAGGCCGTAACCCACCAAGACGAAGCGGCATGATGCTCAAAA
>DATGVQ010000251.1:0-3234 GCA_035300145.1 Acidiferrobacterales bacterium
AGGCCGGAGTTGATGTCCTGCACCATCATTGTGCCGCCAGCGGTGCCATCGGTTTTCCAGAGTTCCCTGCCGTTCGTACCGTCATTGGCGGAGAAATAGAGTGCGCCGTTAAACACGGTGAGGCCATTAGGGGAGGAGTCATTCAGGCCGGGGTTGATGTCCAGCACTATCATTGTGCCGCCAGCGGTGCCGTCGGTTTTCCACAGTTCAACGCCGTGCGCGCCGTCATTGGCGACGAAATAAAGCGCGCCGTTGAACACGGTGAGGCCATTAGGGGAGGAGCCATTCAGGCCGGAGTTGATGTCCTGCACTATCATTGTGCCGCCAGCGGTGCCGTCGGTTTTCCAGAGTTCCCTGCCGTTCGTACCGTCATCGGCGGAGAAATAGAGTGCGCCGTTGAACACGGTAAGGTTATTGGGGGAGGCGCTACCCGCGCCGAGGTTGATGTTCCTCACTATCATCGTACCGGCCGCGGTGCCGTCGGTTTTCCAGAGTTCAACGCCAAGCGCACCGCTATTGGCGGCGAAATAAAGCGCGCCGTTGAACACGGTGAGGCCAGTGGGGGAGGCGCCACTCACGCCCGGGTTGATGTCCTTCACCATCACCGTGCCGGCCGGGGTGCCGTCGGTTTTCCACAGCTCGTTGCCGTGTGCGCCGTCATCGGCGGTGAAGAACATCGCCGGAGCAGGGGGAGGCCGATGGCTACAACCCCCTATACTCAGCAGGGCCACCAGCAAGCCCGCATACAAAAATAATCGATGTTTCATGGCGAAGCCCTCCTCGCTGACATCACTAAAATGAAAATCTTCGTGCCGACTTGCTTTTCGGTTTCCCGGCCGGTTCCCAGTATTTATCCGGTGCGGGCGGGCAATCAATGCTTAACACCTGGTTCTCTTAAGTATAAGACTAACTAAGCGCCAAGAAATTGTTTAATAACATTAGATTAACAGTTATTTACCCCGCCAGCGAAGCGCAGCCGGAATTTGCCTGACGGATGAAACTTGCCTTACTATGGTCGCTCCCAGGCCAGGGTCTTCGATGATAAAAATAACCTATGAAATTACCGCGCGACCGCATTGATTACTCGGCGATTATCGACCGCCCGCCGCTTAAGCTGCCCAACGGCGCACGCCTCATCGTGTGGCCGATTGTCAATGTTGAGGAATGGGAAATTGCGCGCCCGATGCCGCGCCAAGTTTTACCCGCGCCCACCGGTGTCGTGGTGGTGCCTGACTTCCCCAATTGGAGTTGGCACGAATATGGTATGCGTGTCGGCTTCTGGCGCCTCAAAGCGGCGCTCGATCGTTTCGGCATAACGCCGACATTGGCGATTAACGCCTCGGTGTGTCTGTCTTACCCGCGTGTGCCCGCCGCCGCGCGCGAGGCGGGTTGGGAATTTATGGGCCATAGCTTCGTGCAGATGCCGATCCACCAGGTCGACGATCAACGCGCCATGATCCAAAAATCGCTCGATACGATCGAACGGTTCACCGGCAAGCGGCCCTGTGGCTGGCTGGGCTCTGGCCTGACGCAGACCTATGAGACCGTCGATTATCTGACGGAAGCGGGAGTGCAATACACCGGTGACTGGGTGTTCGATGACCAGCCGTGTGAGATCAAAACCGCGCACGGTCCGTTGGTTACCTTGCCCTATTCACTCGAAACGAACGACATCACCCTGATGATCGTTCAGCACCATACCGCCGATGTGCTGCTGCAATGCGCCATCGACCAGTTCGACCGGCTATATAAGGAGAGCGCGGAAACCGCGCGGGTAATGGCGATTGCGGTCCATCCCTACATCAGCGGCGTGCCGCACCGGATTAAGTACCTCGAGGCGGTGTTCGAATACATCAGATGCCACGAGGGCGTCTTGTTCTGGACCGGCGAGCAAATCCTTAAGTGGTATCAAACCACGCGCACCTCGGATTGAAGCGGAGCGAGGATGTCGACCACAATCTTCCATGGCCTAAACGGCGCGACCTTCGCCGCTCTGTTGTTGGTGGTCGCTAGCGGCTTCACGTTGATCTTTGGTCTGATGCGCGTCGTGAACCTGGCGCACGGAGCGCTCTATCTGCTGGGAGGGGTGCAACCACGCGACCGCGTTCATGCTGCGCCCGCTCGTGCGCCAGCAACCAGTGCTTACGCTCGATCCCGCCGGCGTAGCCGGTAAGTCCGCCGTCGGCGCCGACGACGCGGTGACAGGGCACCGCCAGCCAGATAACATTCGCGTTGCACGCTGAGCCGACGCCGCGCGCGGCCCCGGGGGCGTCGATCTTCCGCGCCAGCGCGCCATAGGATAGCGTTTTACCGGCGGGGATGCGTTGTAATGCGGCCCAGACCTTCTGCTGAAACGGTGTGCCCGTCAAGCGCACGGGAACCGCGTCCAGCGCAGCCAGATCGCCGGCGAAATAGTCATTGATACTGGATATGATGGGCGCGTGGCCGGGCGTCTGTTTGAACGCGACATCGCCGAAGCGTGCGCGCAGTAAAGCGGCAAGACGCGGCCAGTGGTCGGCGAAGCCGAGCGCATGCACGCGGTCCGCGTGGATCGCGGCCTTAAGCGAACCCAGGGGTGACGAAAACTCGACGGTTTCTAATAGCATAGTTGCCTCCTAAAACATATCGTTAACGTTGGACCACAGGTAGATGGCGGCATACGCGCGCCAGGGGCGCCAGGACTCGGCGCGTTTGAGCAATTCCGACTCCGACAGGATTTTTTTGCCGCCACCGGCGGCGCGTCTGAGCACCAGGTCGCCGGCGGGAAAAGCATCCGGTTCGCCGAGGGCGCGCATGGCAATGTAATGCGCGGTCCATGGCCCGATGCCGGGTAAGCTTGTGAGCCGCTTAATCGCGTCTTCCAGATCGGTATAGCCGGCCAGGAAGGCGCCGTCGCGGTGGATTTCTGCCGCAAGTGCGCGTATCGCTTGCGCCCGGGCGGCGTCGATACCCAGGTTCTCCAGTTTCGCCTTGCTCAACTGCGCGGGCGTCGGGAATAAATACCCCAGGGTTTGTGAATCCACCGCCGGCAACGGATCGCCGTATGCCGGCGCCAGCCGGCTCGCCAACGTCTTCGCCGCTTTTACGCTGATACGCTGCCCCAGTATCGCGCGTACCGCGAGTTCGAATATATCCCAGGCGCCGGGGACGCGCATGCCGGAATGCCGCGCGACGATCGGCGCTAATAGCGGGTCGCGGCTAAGATATTGATCCACTTCGGTCGAATCAGATTTT
>DATGVQ010000252.1:0-4615 GCA_035300145.1 Acidiferrobacterales bacterium
AATCAGCAATATCCGCATCAAGGGACAGGAAGACGGCTTTATCCGCGTACAGGCAAACTACGTGGTATTACAAACGCTGATCGATGATGAAACGCGCGTGTTTAATGCCGGCAAATACCTCGACAAATTGGTGCGGGAAGATGGGCGGCTTAAATTCAAGGAAAAACTTTGCGTCTTCGATTCCGTGCTGATCCCGGCTTCGCTGATTTATCCCATTTAATACATCAATGAAAGCTACAGAAACCTAAAGATTACTTTTCGTTCGGCTTAATTGGGGTAATGATCAAGCATCCGGGCTGCACCTGGACATCCACGCGCATCCCGATCTTAAAACCCGCCTTCTCCAGCCAACACCCGGCCAGGGGCAAAGAAGGCTTGGGCTTGGCGGAAAACCCCCGAACCACCTTCAAATTCCGGCGCTGCCGATCCATAAGGCAGTATGTATACACTAAGTCAACTTCGTAGTTAACGAAGTTAAACTTCGTATTTGAAATCCTCGAAAAAATCACCAAGGTACTCAGAGTCCCCGTCAAAGAACTCTTTGCGTTCGATTCTTAAAGTGGCCGAGCTTGGTTGTATTTATCCGCAAAAAGCAAACGTAGCCCGGATGAAGCGTAGCGGAATCCGGGATCATTCACCGAACTTCCCAGTTTCAAACATCTCGGCATTAGTTGCCCAATCCCGGGACAACCACCCTAGACGTACGTAATGGTGAAAAGAAGAGTATGGCCAATCGGCCACATCGTGGACGAGTCCATGTTTAACGGGATTGAAATGGATGTAATCCACATGCCTTTGCAGGTCCCCCTCGTCACGAATTGTATGTTCCCAATATCGCTGTTGCCATAGACGATACCCGCCGCGGCCATCCCTAATCAGCGGTACGCCGCGCGCCTTAAGCATATGGGCGTAGCGTCCCTTGATTGTCCGCCACCGCCCAGGGTAATCGGCATCTCCCTCAGGCAACGACCATACCGTATGCAGATGGTCGGGCAGAACGACCACGGCCAATATCTGAAAATGCGCCTCTCGCCGGACCGATCGGAACACCGCGCGCAGGGCGCCGATGTGTTGCGTCAATATATGCGACCGCCGATCGGCGAGTGTGACGGTAAAGAAGAACGTTCCGCCTGGAAGCCAGTTGCGACGATAGCGAACCATTCGCGCATGATATCCCGGATTCCGCTACGCTTCATCCGGGCTACACTTACTTATTCTCGCCATTGGCGGATCCGATGGCGCATCTCCTCGTCTGAAATCGTGCGACCTTTATCGGAATCCGCGAGCCCCCTTTGCACCATCACCCCAAAGGCGAGCTCCCGGACGATCTCCTCGAAGGAGCTATCGTCCGGTTGTTGTTCAAGAAGCCTAGCGATCTGTTCCTTTGCGGTAGCCATATCTATCCTCCCTTATGAAATCTAATGCCGCCTTAAGCGGTGCAGTTGAGTCGTAGCCAGGAGAAGGGAACGCTTCAGTCCTGAGTGACTGAGCTTGGTTGTACCTATCCGCAAAAAGTCGGATGGCCTCACGGCCTCAGCCGTTGCACGATAGCGCCACTACCAAGGATGGTGCTCCATGACTCGCTTACCTTTGCCCCAGGTCTTAGTTGGCCTCGCCCTCGTCTTGCTCTGCGCGCATGCCCGCGCCGCTTCCCCGGCGATACTCGCCTGCGATAAACCGCAGGTGGTGGGTGGTTATGTCCTGACCTGCGAGATACGCTTTCTGGAAAATCTGGCTGCCGAAGAAATTCTCAACGTCGCCTTATACGGCGACGTCGACGGCGTACAGACGCCGAGCCATCTCGTGGTCGAAGCCGGACGGAAGGCGGGCCGCTTCCAGATCATGACCCACCCGGTCGCGGCGCCCCAGTCAGTAACCATAGAAGTGTCTTCCTATGAGGGCATCGCCATGGCCACGACGCGCAGGGTATTGCCGGCGGCGGTCAAGCGCGTGACGCTCAACCACAGCGAAGTCGCGGGCGGCATCCAGGCCGCGGGCGTGGTGGAGTTGACCGGGCCCGCGCCCGAGCACGGTATCGCCGTCAATATAAAAAGCGGCGACGACGCTGTGGCGCTGGTGCCGAACCGCATACTTATCCCGGCGAACATGGAGACCGCAGCCTTCAATATCCTGAGCAAGCCGGTCGCGGAGGACACAATGGTAGTCATCTCCGCAACCATCGGTGACGAGGATACCAGCATGCAAAAGACGCCTCTGTTAGTGACGCATAAACCCAAGCCGGACCTGGTCATCACCAATTGGGCGTTTTTTGGCGCCAACGACGAGCCGCTGGCGCAGCCGCTCTCCGGCCAAAAAGTGAACCTATGCGTCAACCTGGCCAACATTAGTTTCGCGAAAGCGCCGCCCAGCCTGCTGCGGCTGATCGTGCTGGGTCCGGGTGGACGGAGCTTCGAGCAGTACGAGAAGGCAGGCAGCCTCAAGGAAGGTGGCAAGGCACGAGTCTGTCTACCGCTGCCCCCGCTGGAGCCCGATATGAACTATACTTTCAACCTCTATGCGGACGCAGCCAACATGATTGTCGAATCGGACAAAAGCAACAACCATCTGGCCTTTGAGTACAGTTATTCCGAGAAGACAACTGAAAACGCAGTGGCGGACGACGGAATCTAACGTGCTACCGTAAGCCCCGCTTAAACCGCTAGCTCGTGTAGGATGGGTGAAGCGCGGCGCAACCCATCGCGCAAACACTACTTTAAATTCCACCGCTACCCACGGCTTTGACTCTATCCAGAGATTCGGCACGCATGGAGCTAGGCGACGTTAAATCGGTTCGGAAAAAGATGATGGGTTACGCTCGCTGAGCTTCACCCATCCTACGAGCTGGACATCACCATTTCCATGATCGCATTTTGCACGTGCAGCAAACCGTCTTTGGCATCATAATTCTTGCAACGAGGCGATAGCATTGCTTCAGCAGAAACTTCTTCGCCTCTCGTTACTGGCGGACAGGGCAAGAACAACCCTCGTTCACGCAGTGCGGATACATGGGTGAGTTGAATTTGATAGGGCAAGAAGCGCGCTCTGATTTCTCTCGCCTCGTCGTCCGACGTCGGTTTTGGCCAGCAATCTGTGTAGATGAGATCGACCTTGTGTAAAGCACTATCTAGATCGTCTGTTACGTGGATTTCTCCCGCTGCGTTGCTTCGTAGTTTTTGAAGTAGTTCCCGATCAGCCTCATAGCCCACTGGACATACCTGTGTGACGCGAATTGGAAAAATATGGGCGGCTTCGAGCCAGCTCACGCAAAGGTTCGAAGGCTCCCCGACAAATACTACGTTTAAATCTTCGATGCTTCCCCGAAATTGTCTTATGTAATGCAAGTCACCTAAAATTTCGCAAGGATGGCTTTTGTTTGTCCGGGCGTTAATTACCGGAATATCGCTAGCGGAGGCCACGTGATACAAATCATCATGATTCTTAGTTCTTAAAACCATGAAAGAAAACCAGTTCCCTAGATAGCCAGCAATATCCTCGATGGGTTCTTGGACACCTAATTCCCCGGGGATATATGAAACCGATGCCCCCATCTCTTTAGCACCGAGTTCGAACGCGACTCGATTACGAAACCCATTGCCGTAAAACCAGAGTGCCACTCGCTTGCCTTGCAGAATTTTCGGCATCCTATGTTCGAGCCAGGACATACGAAGCTGATCTGCACGAACAAACAATGCGGCTAGCTCATCGCGCGAGAAGTCACATAGCGAAAGAAAGTGCTTCATTTACCTTCTTCCCGAGGGGCTGACAATAACTATAAATGTAGACCCCTATAAGGTGTCTTATTTAACGCCTACATGGTGGCTAAGATGGCCGAGCCTGTCAAATCGCGGGATTTTTAAGACGTTGGTTTTTTAAGACGCCGTAAAAAGTAAGTTCAATGCCCCAGGCCCAGGTTTCGATGGGTTATGGTTTCGGTTCGCCAAGTTTTCGTTCGATGCGACGATCAGGTATTAGCCACAGAAGTGCGACCAGAACATACAGACCCCCTGCAATCCACTGCTCGAAAAATGCGGACGGTATGGCAATGGCATAGAGCAGGGGAGATATCTTACCCTTGATGTCGCTGCCAACTGCCGCTGCGAGCAATGAGTGTGGCCCCTCTCTGGAAATGATTGTTCGTTGTAAGATCCAGTACGCAATTGCGGCCATTAGCAGCACTACGCCATAAAGGGCAGTTGGTGCAGCCGAGAAATGATTCTCACCCATCCAAGCGGTAACGAAGGGAACAAGCGCCAACCAGAAAAGCAGATGCAGGTTCGCCCACAAAACCGCACCGCTTACGTGTTGCGTCACGTGCAGCATGTGATGATGATTGTTCCAGTAGATGCCAAGGTACACAAAACTTAGAACGTAGCTTAAGAATACCGGCAATAGCGGCCGGAGTGCTGAAAGGCTGTCGCCATGCGGCACCTTCATCTCCAAAACCATAATTGTGATGATGATCGCAAGCACACCATCACTGAAAGCTTCCAATCGACCTTTTCCCATGACTTCTTTCCTGCTCTTGCCACGGGGCTTGTTATGAATACTTCCACCAGATAAACACCGCCCCTGCGGCAGGAATCGCGAAAATACCAAGGAAAATGGGAAGCTCTTC
>DATGVQ010000253.1:0-2777 GCA_035300145.1 Acidiferrobacterales bacterium
CCAGCGCAAGCCACCGGAAGAGTGCTAACCGAGGCGCTGCAACCGCCGCGTCATTCTGCGACACAGCCCGCAGCCGCGCCTGCCGGAGGAACGCAATGACCCCTAGCGGGCTGCGGAAAAACTCATCGAGACCACAAAAGCGCACCTCGGGCGCTAAAGCGCGGACACATTTTCAACAACGCAACGGCACGAGTAAACTCGTGCCCTTCCCAAAATCAGCTTCGCTCAGAGTTTTTCCGCTGCCCGCCGGGGAAACCCAATGACGCCGACCACCAATCCTGATTTGAGCGTCAGCTTTGCGGGCATCGACCTGAAGAATCCGATCATTGCCGCTTCCGGCACATTCGGATATGGCGTCGAATTCGAAGACATTGTGCATCTCGATCGGCTCGGCGGATTAGTTGTCAAAGGTCTCTCGAAGGAACCGATGACCGGAAATCCGCCGCCGCGCCTCTATGAGACTGCCGCCGGAATGCTGAATGCCATCGGGCTGCAGAATATCGGCGCGCCAGCGTTCCTCGCGGAAAAACTTCCGGCGCTGCGGGAGAAGAAAAACGTCGTGGTGTTCGCCAACGTCTTCGGCTACACCCGCGCGGATTACGAGCACACAATTGAAATCCTCAATCAGGGCGAGGGGATTGCGGCGTACGAAGTCAACGTATCTTGTCCGAACACGGCGCAGGGAGGCGTTCAGTTCGGCAGCGATCCGCACTTGCTCGACGAAGTGGTGCGGACGGCGAAGCGTGTGTCGATGCGGCCGGTGATTGTGAAACTCTCGCCCAACGTCAGCTCGATCGCGCAGATGGCGTATGTTGCCCAGGAAGCGGGCGCCGACGCCATCTCTCTGGTGAATACGTTTCTAGCCATGGCGATTGACGCGGAAACGCGCCGGCCGAGAATCGCCAATGTAACCGCCGGCCTCTCCGGCCCGGCCATCAAGCCGATCGCGCTGCGCATGGTCTACGACGCGGCTCACGCCGTGAGAATTCCGGTGATCGGCATAGGCGGAATCAGCACCCCAGCGGATGTCGTGGAATTCATGCTGGCAGGAGCAAGCGCGGTGCAGGTGGGGACCGCGAGTTACTTCGATCCGGTGGCGACCGAGACGCTGGTCGAGGAGCTGAGCGATTACTGCCGCGAACATCGCATCGAGAGGCTCAGCGACCTTACCGGTGGGTTGCTAACCGACTGATAAATCGCATCACACTTTCACTTCGTGATTTGGGAATCCGCTTCTACCGGCCGCTGGCGTGCCAGATCGATCCCGGCGACTGATAGTTCAGACCTTCGCCCCATACCACGTGCGTATCTCCGTGGTTGTCGATCGCGAGCCCGAAATAGTCCCCGAAAGGAAAACGGAAACCTTCCTTACCTATATAACGATAGCCGGGCACGTAGCCCGAGATCCGGATCTCTTCTCCCCAGGTCGCGCCGCCGTTGCTGGAGCTTCGATAGTAAGTGTTCCAATACGGAGAGTTACGAAAAGTGTTGCGCGCATCCATCCACGCTATGCGGACGTCGCCGCTGTTCCCGGCCACGATCGCCGGGAAGGCATGTTCCACCCCCGGCCCGGCGGGGGAAACGCCGACGCGCGGCAACCAGTTTTCGCCGCCGTTGGTCGACGATGAGAAGTAAATGCGCTGCGGCCCCAGCGGCGCGCTGCCCGCGCTCCAGAGCGCGTAAAGAGTTCCGGCGGCGTCGGAGGCGAGGGCGATCTGCGCGCCCAGAAATGCCTCGCCACATTCTTCGTCCCTGCAACCGGGCGATGCCGCTGAAAGGTCGAGCAGAGTCGCACTCCAGGCCTTTCCCGCATCCGCCGACTTTGCAACATACAGGTTCACCGAGCCCCGCGCTCCTCCGGCTTTTGAGTAGGAGGCCCAGGCCAGATACACGTTGCCTGCGGGATCGACGGTGGCCGCACCCAGCAGAGACCATCCCGGGCGGGTTTCAGCATTGACGCGCGCCGGTATAAAACTACGCCCGCCATCCTGCGAGGCCGCTACCCAAACCTCTTCTTCATGATTGAAGGCGACGTAAACGCTCTGGCCACGCACTGCCAGCGCCGGTTTATCCAGTTCCACGTCGCTGCGGACGGCCATGGTAAAAATCCAGGTGGCGCCGGAGTCGACCGACTTGGCGAGCATGACCGCGCGTTTGCCGTTCTGCAGCCACACCGCATACACGGTGCGCCGGTCGGTGGGGTCTACGGCAATCTGGGCGTCAAACTGGCCCGAAGGCGATTCGAGCATCACATGCGGAGTCTGCCAGGTCTTGCCGTTGTCGCTGCTCGCGACTAGTAACATGGTGGGCACGCGGCAGGCTTTGCAATCGGCAACTTTCCCGTAGTGCGGATAGAGAACATAGATCCGGCCCGAACCATCGGCCGCTACCGCCGGTTCCCACTGATCGCCGGTGGTCAGACCGACCCGCTTCTGCCCTGTAAATTGCGGCGACGACGCCCCAGCCACGCTGGACAGTACACACAGAATGAGCGCGAGTTTGGAATAGGCGGAACGCATGTAAACCAAGGTCTGCAAATCAGGGTTTGCAAATCAGGGAGGGGGGCAAAACGGAACCCTGACCTTTGAAACTTTATCCCGAAGCCGTCCGCTGGTCAATATCGGGAGTACCAATTTCGGGAGTACCACGCACCTACCCCTAACCAGCGGTCAGCAAAATGGGCGCGCCGGAAGTAATCACCAAAGTATGCTCAAAATGGGCGGAAAGCGCGCGATCGCCCGTGCGCACCGTCCAGCCATCTTTGTCCGTAAACACCC
>DATGVQ010000254.1:0-4172 GCA_035300145.1 Acidiferrobacterales bacterium
CCCGTTCGCTACCGGCATCCTGCCTCCCGCGACACTTGCACATCCTTGTGCATCGCGGGCGAGACCCGCAATTATTGCGGTTAAGCCCGCGTAGGGTGCAATAGCGCAGCGTATTGCACCGAATGTTCGCTCGCTACTCCGCTGCAACGCTAACCACGACATCCACTCCGGCCCAATCCGCAGGATGAATATCCCGTAATCCCTTCGTCCCCTTAAGCCTGGCTACTTGCAACGATGTAACGTATACGTTACAATTCGTTCGATTTATTCCGATACCAGGCGGCGGACGGGCGCGAACCTTTCACGGAGTGGTTGAGCGCGCTTGTCGGCGGCGACAAGCGCACCCAGCGCGCCGACATCTCGCGGGCAGTGGATTACTTACAGGATTTTAACAGGAGACAACGATGAGAAAATTGAAAGCGGCAGTGTCACACCGGGAACGGTTGATCGAGGAGCTGCGTGCGGACCCCAAGGCCGCTCGCGCCTACCTCGCGGCGGCCATTGAGGACGCCGATCCACGCGTGCTGCTGGCAGCGCTGCGTACCGTGGTAGAGGCGCGCGGGATGGCGCGTGTCGCTGAGAAAGCCGGGATTCCACGTGAGAGCCTGTACCGCACGTTATCGTCAAAGGGGAATCCACGACTGACCACGTTGCTGGCCGTCGTGAAAGCAGCCGGCTTCCGGTTCTCGCTGGAAGAACGCAAGGATCGGGCAGCATAACGTTACCCATACGCGGCATGGGTATCTACACAATTCATCAACCCAATGATTCTGAAGAAACCGTCCAATCGCACCGCAACACCCAACTGTCATTCCCGCGCAAGCGGGAATCCAGTATTGACGCGGGGTATCTGGATTCCCGCTTGCGCGGGAATGACGATCTATTCGAGATGTGTAGATACTATGCCCGGAGAGAGAGGGAGCAAACAATACGCACTATTTAGCGGTCGGGTCAGTAACTATGTGCGCGCATGTCGCCGAAGGCCCGGGCGCAGTCCGAGGCCATGACCGCGAAGCTTTTGGAAGGGATGCCGCTTACGTCCCCCGATTACGCTTACAAACCCTCAAGTGTGCAATATAGATGTAAAAAAACTCGGTAAACCAAAGGGATAGATATAATCACGCAATAATGCGCAATGAATAATCATTATTGATTGCGCGATATGGCGCGTAATGAAATAATTTAACAAATCCAAGGCGAATCCAGGTGCCGGCGATGCTGTCATTCACACCCAGCCCGAAGGTCATCAAGGCATTGAAAAAGCTGCAGGACCGTGTGGTGGAAGCGGCCCTGCGCCTGGAGACCCTGTCTTCCGGGGAGGCGCAGTATCTGAATCGGTGCGCCTTGATCAGCAATGTGGGGGCTTCAACGCGCATTGAAAACGCGGTACTCACGGATGCGGAGATCGAATGGGTCGATACCACGTTATCGGCTCATGCTAAGGCGACGGCCTTTGAAGAACAAAAAGTGTTTATTCTCGACAAGCTCTCGAAAGACAGAGAGCGAAGCGTCGAGGAGGTCGTCGGCTGCCGTGACATCCTGACGACGGTCTATACCCAGGCAAACGAGCTTGCGCCACTTACGGAAACGTCAATCCGCGGGCTGCATCACGATTTGCTTCGGTACTACCGGCCGGCCGCCGGATACGCCGGGGCCTATAAGACCGCGCCAAACCGGGTAGTGTCGACGAATCATGCCGCCAGGGAAGAGCGCGTGGTGTTGGAACCGGCGCCGCCGGGCATCATTACCCAGACGGCCATGGCCGATCTGATTGCCTGGTATAACGCGACGGTTCATGAGTATCCCTGGCCGTTGGCCATAGCAACCGAGTTTGTGTTCCGCTTTCTGGCCATTCATCCTTTCAAGGATGGCAACGGCCGTCTGGGCCGGGCGCTTTTTCTGTTGGCGTTGTTGCAGTCGGATGACCCGCATTTGGCGACTGTGACGCCTTATATCGCCATTGATCGTCACATCGAACAGAACAAACAGCAATACTATACTGTCTTGCACAAGTGCTCGGACGGCGTCTTCCAACCGGATCCCGCGAAGTACAACCACGAGCCGTTACTATGGTTTTTTCTGAAAATCATGGAGGACGCCTTAGCCGATATCGCGATCTATCGTCAACGCTACGCCGCCTTGCAGCAGCTTTCCGAGACAGCGGTGAGCGTTTTGAACAGCTTTAAGTCAAGCCCGGAAAAAAGACTACAGGTATCCGAAATCACAGGCGCGACGCACCTTCCCCGTCGAACGATTCAATATGCCCTTAAGACATTAGCTGACCAGGGATTTATCCAAAAGCTGGGAAAAGGGGCCGGAACCAGATATCAGCTTGTGTTTTAAAGGCCTGTGTCGGGTTAGCTCGGTACGTCCCCGATTACGCCCGCGATGCGACGGCTAGAGGTATCCCCGACTCCATGGACAGGTTAGACGGCGGCCAAAACTGCTTTGTGGACCGTGCGTGGAAGTTCAATTGAAGTGAAGAAGATCTCGGGGTACAGATAATCATTGCCCGATTCATCAATCACACGAATCTGTCGATGCTTCGCAGCTTCCGAATCCGGAATGACCTGATAGATCTTCCGGCGCTCCAGCGATACTTCATAACCCTTGTTTTTTAGACAAACAACAAATTTCTTAGCAGGTGCTTTCATATGCGTTTTAGTCAATGTAGCGCTTGATCTTGAACGCGTCCGATACCATGAGCTTCGTACCAGTGTACCTTTGCTAAACGAGTAGTGCCATGGTTGTCGCGCGCTTTCAGGGGGTGTCGTACGGATCACGCAATTGGAAATGTCGATGAGGACGCTCCACGCGCGCGAGGTTCTCGGTAGATAAACCGGGGGGTACGTCCCCGATTAGACTTCGAAATCTTTGGAAATAGGGTTGGGGTTGGGTTGGTTTTTCCCCGTCAGAGCTCGCCGAGCACCGGAGCGTAGCCGGGGGCAGTTAAGCGAGCACTGTCTGAGCGCGTGGCGCCGTAGGCGATCGCGCGAGTTGCGCAGCGCCCGGCTGCGTGAGGAGCGCAGGGAACCGCGCGCCTTTCGCGCGGCGAGCGACCGGGGAGCGTTTCTTTGGATACTTTCTTGTCGCGACAAGAAAGTATCTCGCCCGCGGGGCGAGACCCGCAATTATTGCAGCTAAGCCGCGCGGCTCACACAACTTTTAGGAATTTTTCTTACTTGTACGCAATTAGTTAACAAAATTCCATTTGTACTACATTTTAATTTTGACTTACTTTATTAAAAATGGTAAAATACTGACAGATTAGGCGACAGGAGACCAATAGTGGAAACCTATATGACGGTAAAGGGGCAAATCGTGATCCCCTCCAAAGTGCGGCGCAGACTCGGAATGAAAGAAGGAACGCGGGTGCAGGTGGACGTGGACGAGGGTACACAACGCATCATCCTCACCCCCATTACTCGCGAATACATCCAAGGCCTGCGGGGTCGGTACAAAGGCAAAGGTCTTCTCAAGGCGCTGTCCGCGGAGAAAAGGCGCGAACGGGAGATATAAATGGCGCGCCGGCCCAAAACCATCGTTCTCGACTCATGGGCCGTGCTGGCCTACCTGGAAGACGAGAATTCCGGTAAACAAGTGGCCGAAATCCTTGCTGACGCGCACGAACACCGCACGTCATTGTTGATGCCCACGGTCAATGTTGGTGAAGTCTGGTATATCCTGGCGCGAGAGGTATCAGAGACTGACGCGGAACGCGCTATTACAGACTTGAAACAGCTTGGCATCCAGTTCATCGATGCCGACTGGAATCTCACCCGCCTCGCCGCCGGCTTCAAAGCAAAACATCGCATGTCCTACGCCGACTGCTTCGCCGCCACGTTGGCGAAAGAAAATAAGGCTGAATTGGTCACAGGTGATAAAGAATTTAAGCAGGTTGAGGGTGAGATAAAGATTCATTGGGTGTGAGTGAATAGTTTTTTGATACCACATTTCTACGTAAGTTGATATACTATCGAGGCATTAATTAGGCGTCACCCGGAAGGTGTTTCCGCACCTCCCAGGCGACTAACCCCAAACTTGACGTACCAAGCTCGGGGCTGGCGAAACTATACACCCTGCGTGTACAGCATCGAAGGCCCTAGCATAACGTTAATAAATAGGAGCCAACGATGACACAGAATGAAAAAGCAGCTATCCCCTACATTCGC